>NZ_JBHXAG010000011.1:0-243761 GCF_042726555.1 Streptomyces sp. NPDC060232
GAAGTCCCCCACGCCACCAACCGGCCCGGGGCACCCACGGGCAGGATGAAAGCAACCTCCATACCGTCCTGGCACAGTATGCCCTCCAGCATGAGGCTACTCCCGACCGGCAGAACGAGAGGGACGTACCGGCCCATCGCCGACCCGGGCCGCACCCCGAGACCCACCCCCACCCCACTTTCGGTGACATGCACCAGGGTTCCCTGCCACCACCCCCGCGCAGGAACGGGAAGGCAGCCGCAGACGGCCTGTGACCCCGCCCACCCCCCCTTGACCAGACAAAGAAGGGCTACCTAACTTCGAAGGCATGCCCCCCCACACCCCCACCCCCGACGACAACACCAACACCAGCACCGGTGCCAGCACCGGTGCCGGTGCGTCCGCGTTGGTCGACTTCGCCGTCGACCTCACCCCGCAGGAAGTACTCCGGCGCGCCCAGGTCATGGAAGCCCTCGGCCCCGACTGGAACCCCCTGGAAGTCCTCCAAGGCGAGGAAGCCGCATACGACCTGCTCTACTCCGGACTCGACACCCAGCAGCAGCACCTCTACAACAACCTCGTCACCACCGGCGTCCTCCCCCCACGCCGAGACTGACCACCATGCTGCCCCTAGACCCCCAAGCCGACCCCGGCCGCCGCGCCTGGATCCCCTGCCCCCACTGCCCCAACACCCCCAACTGCCAACCCTGCCAACAAGGACGCACCTGCCCCACCCACTGGCACTACCTCCTCACCAACACCGGCAGCCTCCTCCACCTCCAATGCCCCACCTGCACACACATCTGGACACACGAAACCAACTTCGGCAACACCCGCTCCCTCTGGAACCGCATCACAGACACCCTGCCCGGCCACTGAACACCCCGACCCCGCAAAACACCCCGCACCCCAACCCACACACCCTGCCCAGGGCAAGGGCGGGATCCAGGCAGCCGGAACTCCCGAACCGGACTTCAGACGACGGACCCACACAGGCCAACCCCCAGCAGGCCGGGATTCAGGGAACGGGGCTGAAGGCAGTGGCACGCACGGCGGTGCCGCACACCGCGAAGGACCCGCCGTCATCAGGCGCCAGCTGCAGACGGCCGCCCGCGACACCGATCACCATCGACGGCGCGGCGAACGGCTCAACACCCGAAGCGCAGTAGCCGCCGGCCTCACCCAGGACCGGAATGAACACGATACGGGTCTGCGCCGCCGCACCAACCACCAGCTCCACCGGACGCGCCGAACCCTGCCGCACCACCGTGAGAGCCCTGGCACGCGAAGGCGCACCCTGCCCGGCCAGGGCAACCGTGGGATGGCCCCACAACACACACGGACCAGGACCCTCGTTCACCACGGTGACCCGCACCGCGTCCACCCCCAACCGCTCGACACCCCCCGGCACGAGATGGCCGCTACGGCACGCGGGCGCCGGCGCGGCGGCGGGGGCTTCGGCGGAGGCTGGGACGGCCGCGGCCAGCAGAGCCGCAGCCACGGAGACCGCACCCAGAGCCGTACCGGCACGACGGCGGGCAGCGACCCCCTTCACGATGCACGCCATGACGCTCCTCTCCCACCCCAGGCACCAGCACCCCGCAGGGCCGGTTACGGCAGCTCCACTCCCAGCGTGACACCACCCGCCCGCACCCACACTCCGGACAGGATCGGCACAGGCGCGCGGCGCCGGGCGCAGGAGACGGGCAGGTCAGCCGCGGCGGGTGAGAGCATCCGGAGCGCCGGCTGACTGGGCTCCCAGCGACTCGAGGGTCACCCGGTCGGCCTGTGTCATGGTGAGCACGTAGAGGTTGCCCCGGGGACATGCGAAGGTGGCCGTGCGGTCGGTGGGGTGGCTGGTCACCGCCGCGAAGACCGCGGAATCCTGACGGACCTGCCGCAGCTCCAGCGCCTCGGTACAACCCAGGTTCCGCCCGGTGGAGAGCTCCTTGACATCACTGACCTGCCGGCCCACCAGCTCTCCCACCGCCCCGGCGTTCAGTGGGACCGTGACGGAGAGCGCGCCTGCCAGGGCCCGGGTGATGCCGTCCGCCTCCGGTGTCCCAGGCCCGGTGCCCGACCAGGTCCCCACCCACGCGGCGGGCAGGACGGCCTGCCCCGACACCGGCCCCGAAGCGAATGGGTCGGCGTCGGAGGCGGGGGTGGCCTTGCCGCCGCTCCCCTCACTTCACATTCGCGGCCGCCGTCGATGAGGAGCCGCAGGGGGAAACACGGCCAGCACGGTCACCACGACGGCCGCGCCAGCCGCGGCGATCAGCCGGCCCCGGCCGGACGCCCGCCCGCCGACGCCAGCAGGGGAAGCCGTGGGACCCGGCGGCACGGACGGAGGGCCTGTCGGTACTGCCGGCACTGTCGGCACTGCCGGCACCCCGACGGCAGTGCAGGAACGGGCCGAGGCGGGGGCGGCGGGGCGAGGAGGTCGCTCTCGCGACGATCGATGTCGGCCGCCAGAGCCTGCGGCATCACGGCATCCCGCTCCCCCACCCCCCGTTCCCTCCCCGACAGCAGCGGCAACGTCAGTGAGACGCTGGTGGAGTTCTCGGGCGGTGGGCCGCTGAGACGGATCCTTGGCCAGTCAGTCGCCCACCAGCGGGATCAGTTCCTCCGGAACACCGACCAGGCGGGGCTGGTCGTGGACGATCCGATACAGCAGCGCCGGCAGCTGCGACTCCTCCCCAGCGGCGAGGAACGGACCGCATCCGGTGGCCGTGTACACGAGTACGGCCGCGAGAGAGAACACATCGGCAGGCAGTACACGGCGGGCCGCGGCAGCGGCCCGTGCCGGTGGATCCAGTCGGCCAGGGACGGCGCGGGAAACGTACTCGGTCGCCAGCCACTGCGACGCGGCCCCCCGGCGGGCTGAACTCAACCACCGACACGGTCCACGCCCCCCGCACACGGTCGCTGGTGCGTATCCCGCAAGAGCCGCGGACAGCCCACGGAGGCACCACCCCCAGCGGCAGTCCCGGTCGGCGAACCCCCACGGGTGGACCGCGTGGGCGGACCCCCATCGGAACCCCCGGCAGGTGTCCGCTGGCGGGTCAGCGGTTGGTGCGGTAGTCGTAGACGGCCAGCGACAGCGCCTTCATCGCGTCATGCGCGCGCCCGGCGTCCACACCCTGGTCGACCGCTTCCAGCGCGGCAGCCGCCGACACCCGCACCGACTGCGGCAGGCCCTCGTGAGCGCACACACGGTAGGCGACACCGCGGCGGGCATCCCGTTCCTCCTCGCTGACCCCGAAAGCGGTCAGCGGGAAGGCCGCCGCCTGATACGTCGCGACACTCACCAGAACCGCGTCGGCGACACCCTCGGCATACCCGCCCACCGGACCAGCAACAGCCACCGGAACCGGAACGGAAGCGGGAACCGGAGCAGGAGCAGGAGCAGGAGCAGGAGCAGGGGCGGGAACCGGAGCAGGAGCAGGGCGGAGGAAGGCGGCCACGTGCCTGCGCGAGAGGAACGAGCCGATCCCCGCCCCCAGCCCAGCCGCCACAGCGGCCAGCACACCCGTCACCCGTCCGCCCAGCAGCCACCCGAAACAACCCCCACCGGCCACACCGCACATCACCAGCACAAAAGTGATCATCAGATGGATGCGGACGGCCGGCGAGTACCTCATGTCCAGCAGTATGCAATGCACACCTACCCCAAGCCGAACCCCAGCTCGGCCGACTGTTCACCCACGCCCTCGCCGCATGACACGCGCAGCCTCCAGGGGCAACCGGACGGCAAACCGCCCGACCCGTTGGGCGATCGATACAAGTCGGGTTTGCATGACGCACTTCGCGCTCCGCGCCCGCTACGAGCGCCGAGCGATCCAGATCCAACCGGGGCATACCGGCACGGCAGCAGTACTGACGGTAGGGCACGGGCCGACACGGGCGACCCCACTCGTAGGATGAGCCTTTGATCATTGCATTCGCAGATTCTTACGGGGGCTCGGATGAGCAGTACTTCTTTCGACGCGGAATGGGCCGGCCTCAAGGAAGGGACGGCCGCCGCGACGCAGATGCGTCTCGCGAGCACCGCGCCCGACGGCGGGGGCGGGAGCGGAGGCGGGGGCAGCGAGGACCTCAAATCCGACCAGGCGGTGTGGAACAGGGCCAGCAACGACGTCGGCCAGCTGGTATCGGGGATCAAGAAGGCCCAGACCGAGTTCGAAGCCGGGCAGAGGGGCGCAGCCGTCACCGGCGTGGACAGCGCAGCCGCACAAGGCGAGCTCTACCAGTCCTGGAAAACCTACCTCGATGGACTGGTCGGCAAGTGCACCGCACTGCAAGGGCCGATGGTGCAGGCAGGCAAGGGCCAGGTCGCCAACGACGAAGCGCTGCGCGCAGACTTCGCGCGCATGAACGACCAGTACAAGGACACCCCCGCCACCGGCGGCAACACCCGGAACCCGTAGAACACAGCAACCGGGGTCAGAGGTTCAGGGCGCCGGAGCGGTACGGGATGCGCAGCGCCTCCAGCCGCCGCTCCGCCAGCCTCAGGTGAGCGGGATCGGCCAGGGGAAGTGCTCGCAGCAGACCCAGCAGCTCCGGCCCGGCCTCCAACGCCCGCGCACGGTCCTTCACCTGCGTCCAGCAGTACAAGGCCCCTGCCGCCGCGTCCCGGACTTCGGCCGCATCCGCTCCCTGCCACTCCAGCCGCGCCCGCCCCGCATCCACCCACAGCCGAGTCGCCAACGCGAAGTCACCGGCCATCCGCGCAAGGTCCGCACGGATCTCGCCACACCGCACCGCCTCCAGCGATGCCCCGCCCCACCGCTCCACCACGCCCCGCTCCCACGCTCTCGCCAGCGCATCCGCCTCGCCATGACGGCCCTCCACCGCCAACGCATGCAGACGCGCCCGCGGGTCCCCCTCGACCAGACCCCCCGCAGACGCCGAGGCAGCCGGCAGGAGTTCGGAATCGGGATCGGAATCGGTCACGTCGTCGGGTCCGGCATCCGGCACAGGCACCGCTCCCGGCCCGGGGGCAGACCCGGCGGCGCAATCAGGTCCGGGGAAGGGGCCGGGTTCCGGGCGTACGTGACCGGGCGCCGGAGCACAGCGCATCTCCAGCTCCCGCGCCGACGGCACCACCAGCGTGCCCGGCGCCAGCCCGGCCGACCCCGCTGCCAGCACATGCACCTCCACGTTGGACGGCCGCACCGGAGCACGCCGGAGCTGATCGATCCACTGACGGGTATACCCGCTGACACCTCCACCCTCCGTCGGCGCGTCGGGCCCGCGCACGACCCCGAACACCTCGACCCCCGCCACCCCCGCACAACCCGGCAGTTCCTCCGACCCGCCCACCAGCGGCCAAGCCGCCTTGTCCGCCACCAGGTCGACCACCACCGTGGCCACACCCCCCGAACGCGAACGCAACTCCCCCACCAGCCACTCCCACGGCAACGAGGTGTAGCGCACACTGCCCGCCGTCGTCCCCGCCAGCGCCACGAACAACCGCCGGCCGCGACGATCCGCCGTCAACCGCCCCGACACGTACACGAACAACGGACCCGCCGCCGCCACGGCCACCCGCAACCGCGCCAACACCGTGTTCGGATCACGCACACCCTCCAGGCACACCATGTCGGCAGGCACCTCGCATGCCAGCAACACATCCGCCGGGACCATCGCCAGCGCGGCGACATTCGCACCAGGGGACAGCAACATCCCGCCGCGCCGCGCCGCGGCATCCGCCGCCAGCAACAGCACATGCCCCCGCGACGCCTGCCCCCGACCACCGCCGCCGCACACACCACCGAAACCCATGGGGCGACGCTATCCACACCGCACCCCCAGCCGCACCAAACCCGGAGAACAGCACACCAACACACGAAACCCAGCCCAACCAACCCAGCAGGCAATTACGGGCAAAAGGTGGTCATTCGGCCGGCGGGGCGAGTACCGGTCCGCCGGGCCGAGACTCCCTGTCGCGCGACGGAGCCAACCGATGGCATGCGGGCCCGGGCTAGGGCCCGGCCCCGGGATCTGGTGCGGGCTCCGGGTTCGGGTTCCTGGTTCGGGCTCCGGCCTCGGGTTCCGGGTTCGGCTCGCGTAGAACGGCGATCACGGTCCGTGCGAAGGGACTTCGTCCGCCTCTCCATGACGGGCACGCCGCGCCCCGTCAACGTCGGCGCGATCAAGCCAGACTTCCGTCACCTGATCGGCTCAGCAGGATCTAGAGTGTGCGCGTGACCGAGCAGAATCCCGCACTCATCGCCGGCCGGTACCAGCTGGTCGAACGCATCGGCCAGGGCGGTATGGGCCGGGTCTGGCGTGGCGTCGACCAGCACCTCTTCGGGCGCGAGGTCGCCGTCAAGGAGATCCTCTTTCCGCCAGGGCTGGAGGACGGCGACCGCGCCGCGCTGCTCCGGCGGTTCATCGGCGAGGCCCGCGCGGCGGTCACCCTCAGCCACCCCGGGATCATCACCATCCATGACGTCGTGGAGCACGACGGCGCCCCCGTCATCGTCATGGAGTTGGTCCGCGGGCAGTCCCTGGCGGCCACCATCCGCAGCCAGGGCCGACTGCCCGTCCAGCGGGTGGCCGAAATCGGCGCCGCACTGCTCGACGCGCTGGCCGAGGCGCACGGAGCGCGCATCGTCCACCGTGACATCAAGCCGGACAACGTGCTCCTGACCAAGGAACGCGTCGTCCTCACCGACTTCGGCATCGCCCACCTCGCGGACGCCACGACCAAGCTGAGCCACAGCGGGACCGTCATCGGCACACCCCAGTACATGTCGCCGGAGCAGCTGGAGGGCAAGCGCCCGACCGCTGCGAACGACCTGTGGGCGCTCGGCGCCACCCTCTACCACGCCGTCGAGGGGCGACCGCCGTTCGACGCGGAGGGTCTGCACGCCCTCGCCGTGGCCGTGTTCACCCGACCGCACCGGCCGCCGGTCCACGCGGGCCCGCTGACACCCCTGCTGGACGCCCTCCTCACCAAGGATCCGGCGCAGCGCGTGGAAGCCGCGGAAGCGGCCGCGATGCTGGCATCGGTGCTGCGGTCCTCCCCCTCCCTGCCCGATGCTGCGCCCACCGGGGAGGAGCCCGAACCGGAGCCGGGTCGCACACCCCCGCCCGACCCGAGGACGCCTTCCGTACCGCAGGCACCGGAGCCGGGGGCGTCGACGACGATTCCGACCCCCACGGTCCTCGACTCCGGGTCCACCACGGGCACGCCTCCGCGTTCCGTGCCGGACCGGCCGACCGGCCCGCCCGTGCCGGAGATCCCGGCCGAGGGCCCGGTCGTACCCGGGACCAGGCCCGAGACAAGGCAGGTCAAGCAGCCCTCCGCCCGGGGGCGTACCCTCACCCGGCGCTCGGTGGTCCTGGGCGCGGCGCTGGCGACCCTCGCCACGGGCTCTGTCCTGACCTGGACCCTCACCCGTGACGACGACCCCGGCAGCGGCGGCAAAGCGGCCGGCAGCGGGGCGCCCGCTTCCTCCGTCACGGTGGTGATCGGAGTGGACGCACCGCTCAGCGGCGGAATGTCCTCGATGGGCGCCGGCATCAAGAACGCCGCCGACCTCGCGGCCAAGACCGCCAACGAATCCGGGCACGTCCCCGGCGTGAACTTCGAGATCAAGGCCCTGGACGACGGGGCCGATCCCGCCAGGGGCGCCTCCAACGCCGCCCAGTTCGTGTCCGACGAGAAGGTGCTGGGGGTCGTCGGGCCTCTCAACTCCGGCGTCGCCAAGACCCTGGTGGCACCGCTCGCGCAAGCGAACATGGCCGTCGTGTCACCCGGCAACACCGACCCCGTGCTGACACTCGGCCCCGGCTGGGCGGCTGGCAGCACGTCGCGTCCGTACTCCACCTACTTCCGCACCGTCGCCACCGACGTCGACCAGGGGCCGTTCGCCGCCAGGTATCTGCACGGTGAGGCGAAGAAGACCAAGCTGTACGTGGTCGACGACGCGAGCGCCCACGGCACCGCCCTCAGCTCCCGTTTCACGGCCGAGTTCACGAAACTCGGCGGGACCGTCGTCGGTACCGAGCAGGTCGATCCCGCGGAACGCGCCTTCGAGGGCCTCGCCGCGCGGGTGCAGTCGTCAGGAGCCGACGCCGTCTACTTCGGCGGCTACTACGACACCGCTGCGCCGATCTCCCAGCAGCTCAAGCAGGCCGGGGTGAACGTCCCCCTGATGGGCGGCGACGGCATCTTCGACCAGCAGTACCTCACGTCGAACCCGAAGGCCGAGGGCGACCTCGCGACCCACATCGGCGCGCCCGCCGAGGAGTCGGCGGCGGGACAGGACTTCCTCGCCCGGTACCAGAAGGCGGGCTATCCGGAGGTGGCGGGCTGGTACGGCCCTTACGCCTACGACGCGACGTGGTCGTTGATCGAGGCGGTGAAGGCCCTGGTGGCGGCCAACGGCGGCACCCTCCCCGGCAACGCCCGGGCGAAGCTGCCGCAGGCCGTGGCGGGGCTGGCCTTCGACGGCGTCACGGGACGGGTCGCCTTCGACGGCAGCGGTGACACGGTCAACCGCCGCCTGACGGTGTACACGGTGAACGGCGGCAGCTGGGCGGCCGTGCGGAGCGGATCAGCCGCCGCCCGCTGACGTCTCAGGCGGCCCGCGCTGCGCCGCGTCAGCGTGCCCGTCCGGATCCGGCGCTGAGCGGAGCGGCGGAGTCCAGTGGCGTGCCCGCGAAGGTCTGCCGGGTCACGGCGCCCGGCACGGCTCTAGGGTCTGTACCGAGTTGCCCCGGCCGCGACGCCGCGGGGCAACTCGGTACAGGCCCTAGCCGATCCGTTCGGCCAGAGCGACGATGATTCCCGCGGGGCCTCGGAGGTTGCAGAGGCGGTAGGTGTTCTCGTACTGCGCCACCTCGCCGAGGAGTTCGGCCCCGTGGCGGCGCAGGCGGGTGATGGTGTCGTCGATGTCGTCGACGGCGAACATGACACGGTGCAGGCCCAGTGTGTTGGGTGGCGGGTCGAGCGGTCCGGTGGTGATCGCCCCAGGTGTGTGGAACTTCGTCAGCTCCAGCCTGCTGTGGCCGTCCGGGGTGCGCATCATCGCGATGGCGCTGCGGACCCCGTCGAGGCCGACTGTCCGGTCGGCCCAGATTCCCTCGATCTGCGCCTCGCCTTCCAGCTCCATGCCGAGCTCGGTGAAGAAGGCGACGGCAGCCTCCAGGTCGTCGACGACGACGGCTACGTTGTCCATCCGCTGGATCGCCACGGTGTGCTCCTTGTGCGTCTCGCGGTCCGGTTCCGGCCATTGGTACCCCTGGGACGGCGCCGGGGCCGCGTTCTCGACAGCCTGGAGTGTCGGATTCTGGGTACGTCACCGGCGGCCTACGGCTCGCGCTCGCCCGGGTCCGGGTCAAGGTCCAGGTCGCGGAGGGCGTTGGAGACCGCCTCGGTCGGTGCGGGGTGGATCCACAGGGGAGAACGGGCGAGGTCGAAGGCCTTGATGTCGAGGCTCATGGCGATCACCAGCGGCTGGATCAGGCTCGCGGCCTGCGGGCCCAGGATGTGGGCGCCCAGCAGCAGTCCCGTGCGGCGGTCCGCCAGTACCTTGCAGAAGCCGGTGGTGTCCTCCACCGCCCAGCCGTAGGCGGTGTCGGCGAAGCGGCGTACGGAGACGGCGTAGTGGAGTCCATCCTGCCGGCACTGCTGCTCGGTCCTGCCGACCTGCGCGATCTGGGGGCGGGTGAACACCCCTGCGGGCACGGCCTCGTGGGAGGTGCGGACCGGGGCGTCGGGGTGGAGCAGGTTGTGCGCGACGACCTGGGCCTCCCGGTTCGCCACGTGCTTGAGCGGGAAGGGCGTGCACACGTCTCCGAGGGCGAACACCTCCGCCGCGCTGGTTCGCTGGAAGGCGTCCACGACGATCCGGCCGTCGTCGTGCAGGTCGATCCCGGCCCGGCCGGCGTCGATCCGGTCGCTGTTCGGGGTACGTCCCGCCGCCACGAGCAGGGTGTCCGCCTCGACGGCCGGGCCGTCGTCCAGCACCAGGCGCAGTCGTCCCGGCTCTCCCTCGACGCGGGTCAGCGCCGTGCCCGTACGCACGTCGTAGCGCTCGGAGGCGATGGCGGTGTAGGCGGCCGCGATCGACTCGTCCTGGGCGGAGAGCAGTGTGTCCTCCTGCTCGACGACCGTGATGCGGCTGCCCGCCGCGTGGAAGACGTGCGCGAGTTCGGCGGCGATGTAGCCGCCGCCCAGCACCGCGAGGTGCCGTGGCGGGCGGTCCAGGCGCATCACCGTGTCGGAGGTTTCGTACGGCAGTCCGCCGTCCCGGACCGGCGGGGGGACAGCCGGGCGGCTGCCCACGGCCACGACGATCCGCTCTCCGCGCACCGTGACGGTGTCGGCGCCCGTCCCGACGGTCAGCGTCCGGTCGCCGGTGAAGCGGGCGTGTCCTTTGAGGACGTCGACGTTCGGAGAGCTGCGCCGCCCCTGCTCCCCCTCGGCGGCTTCCCGGTCCAGTCGGCCGAAGACCCGTTCGCGGACGGCGGGCCAGTCCACGCGGCCCGGCCGCGTCTGCACGCCGAACCGGCCGGCATCGCGGATCGTGCCGGTGAGGTCCGCGACGTGCACGAGCATCTTGCTGGGGATGCACCCGCGGTTCAGGCAGGTTCCACCGAACGGCCCCTCGTCGATGACGGCCACGTCCAGCTGCGAGAAGCGCTCGTCCACGACGGCGTTGCCGGAGCCCGCCCCGACGATCACGAGATCATGAGTTCGCATGCGCCGGAACGTACCCCCGCACGGCGGGCATACCCGTACCCGGCACGCGGCGCGCCACCCGGCACGCCCAGGCCGCCCGCCACGCCCGGCCCGCCCGGCCCGCGTGCGTCACGGGGTCTTCGGCGGGGTCCAGGCCGGGTCGCGTCCGCTCAGCCCGACGGCCCGGTCCAGCAGTGGGGCGCCGTCCGGTACGGGCACGAGCGGGCCGAAGATGCCCCCGCCGCGGGTCTCGTCCTCGGCCGCCGCCAGCAGGAAGTCGTACGCGGCGCGTAGCGCGGCGTGGTCGGGTGCGTACTCCTGGCCGGTGGCCCGGGCCAGGTCCCAGCCGTGGATCACCAGTTCGTCGGCGGCCACCGCGCCCGCGATGGCGCCGGGCAGGTCGACGCTGCCGGCGCGGGTCATGCCGGTCCAGGCGGCCGGATCCCGCCAGGCCTCGGCCAGTTCGCCGAGGACCCGGGGCAGTTCCTCGCGCCACTCGGCGGGCAGCGGGGTGGCGGCCGGGTCGGGGGCGGTGTCCGTCGTGGGGCCCAGGTCCTTGCGTGCGGCGTCGCGGAAGGCGACGGCCAGCCCGGTCAGGTGGACCAGCAGGACCCTGACCGGGTACTCGGGGCAGGGCGTCGGGTCGTCCAGCCGCGCGTCCGGGACGCCCGCCGCGAGCCGGGCCACGAGCTGGGTCTGTGCTCCGAGGTCCAAAATCGTCCGGTCGGTCATCTGCCGCTCCTCCTGGGCGATGGGGGGTGGGTCCACGCCCGGCCGGCCGCCGACCCGTTCGGTTGCTCACTCCTCCTGCTGGCCTTGGTCCGTCCGGTCCTGTGCGCGCTTCATGACGACGGCTGCCGCTGCGAGGCCGCTGGCGGCGAAGGCTAGGGCGAGCATCCACCGCTGGTCGAAGGTGTGGCCGGTGGCGTGGTCCAGGGAGTAGCGGCCGGGCCCGGCGAGGCCGATGGCGGCGGCGGTGAACCCGAGGAAGGCCGGGTACTCGAACCCGCCTCCCTGGGCGAAGAAGCCGGCGGGGGCGTGGACGGCGACGGCGCCCGCCATGGCTCCGGCGGCCGCAGCGCCCGCCGCAGGCGTGGCGAGGCCCAGCGCGAGCAGTGCCCCGCCCCCGGTCTCGCCGAGTCCCGCGGCCAGGGCGCTCTGCCGGCCGGGGGTGTAGCCCATGTGCTCCATCGCGGCCGCCGTCTGGTCGAGGCCGGCGCCGCCGAACCATCCGAACAGCTTCTGGGTGCCGTGTGCCATGAGCACCGCTCCGGTTCCGGCCCGTAGCGCCAGCAGCGCGAGGTCGCGTCGGTTGATGCAGGTCATCGGAGTCTCCCTGGGAGCGGCGGTCCGGTCGTGGTGGGAAAGCCGTGCGGCGACGGATCCGTATCCCGCCAGGACCGCGGCGACCCGCACCCGCGCGCAGGTCCGCCGAACGGACGACCGCCCAGCGGAGCAGCGCGGGCCCGCCTCGCGGCATGGCGTGCCGAGTCGCACCGGGCCGCCCCACCACCCCGGGGGCCCGGCTCCTGACGCGCTCGACCGCCGGGGTCCGCTGAGCGTCCGGCCCGAGGTCAGCGTGGGCGGCGGTCTTCGAGGTAGTGGCGGATGTCGGCGGCGAAGGACTCCATCTGCTCACCCGCTTCCAGCTGGGTGTTCACCGTGGCGCTCCAGGCCCCGGCGGCAGGCCGCCACGGGCGCAGTGTCCAGGTCGAGCCGACGTACCCGCCCGGCCGGAAGACTGCGGACACGGTGAGGTCGCCGTCGTTGGTCTTCCCACGCCGCTCGCCGTCCCAGCCGGTGTGGTCCGCGGCCAGCCGCTCCAGGAACGGAGCGAGATCGCGGCCGTCCCCGATCCGTGCCACGGCTTGGTCGAGGCGTGCGCGCAGTCCTGGCGCCCGCACCTCGACCGCGTGGTGCACGCCATGGTCGTCGGGGCTGTGTCGGTCGTGCAAGCTGACCGCCACGGACGAGTTGTCCTGACAGCGGACGGCCACGCACGGCCCGTCACGGAAGCCGTCGTCCTCGGTATCGCCCTGGAGCCACACGTAGCCGACCGGCTGGGCCTCGTTCCAGGTTGCGGCGAGGGCGGGGTCCACGGGGGCGAAGCCGGCCCCCTGGTAGCACCGCAGGGCGGGTGCGTGCGCGCTCCGTCACGGGCGGCGGGGCGACACCCCGCTCCGCAGGGCGCGCGGGGCCCGGCGCGTTCACACTGGCAGGACAACGAGTGCAGTGTTCAGTGTGCAGTGCGGCAAGGAGGCCGGATGAGCTGGGCATCGTGGACCACCTGCGGGATCTTCGCCGGCCGGGATGGAGTCGTGACCGGCGAGTCGGGCCCCGCCCTCACCGGTGAGCTCGACATCCACACCACATGGACCGAGGCCGAAGGCCTGGCCTACGTCACGGTGCAGTACAGCGGGGCGTCGGACTGGCTCCCCCTCGCGGGGAGCCCCGTCCCCTGCCCCAGTGAGGAGGCGAGCCGCGCGCTGCACGAAGCGGTCATCAACTCCGTGCGCGCCGGAGCGCGGCTTCCCCTGAGCACCGGCCTTCCCTGAGGTCCGCCGTCATGCCACCGCGCCCACGGTCTGGCGGGCCGCGAGGGCGCGGCGTTCCTCCGTGGTGAGACCGCCCCACACCCCGTACGCCTCCCCGGTGTCCAGGGCGTGCCGCAGGCATGCGGCTCGCACCGGGCAGCGGGCGCATATCTCCTTGGCCGCCTGGTCGCGGGCAGTGCGCTCCTCACCGCGCTCCCCCGCCGGGTGGAAGAACTTGCGCGACCCCAGGCCCCGGCAGGCCGCTTCCGTCTGCCACGACCAGTGGTGCTCGGCCAGGCCCGGGAGTCGCGACACGTCGGACATTGCTTGCTCCTTCCGTGGGATGGTGATGACGAAGGCTCGCCTGCTCACGATCCGGCGGATGAAACGTCCGTCGCGACGAGGCCGCCGACGGGGTCCGTCGCGGCCTGTCCTCCGGGTCCTCCGGCGGGGTCCGTCGGCCGCAGTGGGGGGTTTGCGGCCGACGGACGTCTCTGGCGCCCCGCCGTCCTGGCTACGCGGCGGGGGCGGTGCTACGCGGCGCCCGTCATGCGGGCGAAGACCACCACGTTGCTGTCGTAGTAGTGCTTCTTCGGGTCGAAGTCTCCGCCGCAGGTCACCAGGCGCAGACCCGCGTGGTCGAGGTTCTTGTAGACCTCCATCGTGGGGAACTCGGCCTTCGGGTACTCGCTGACGCGGTCCACCGTGAAGGTGACCGTCTTGCCGTCCTTACGGGTCACCTTGATGGTGTCACCGCCCTTCATCGTCTTGAGCTTCTCGAACACCGCTGCTGCTCCGTTCCACGTGACGTGTCCTGCGATCACGGCCGGTCCCTGGGAGCCGGGCGTGGGGCCCGGCTCGTACCAGCCCGCGAGCGCGGGGTCCTTCGGGGTCTGCATCGTCCCGTCCGTGTTCTGCCGCAGCGTCTCCAGGGAGCTGGTCACGTTCAGGGAGGGGATCGTGATCTTCTGCGGCTCCGACCGGGCGAGGGCCTGTTCGGCCCGGCCCGCGCCGCCCGTGCCGGCGCCTGCGCCCGTACCGCTCTGTGATCCGTCCGCGGAGGCCGCGGCGTCACCGTCGGCGGGCTTCCCGGCGGGGGCGGCGGCGCCCGGTGCCCCGGCCTGCCCCGGCGGGGCGGGGGGCTTCGCCGCGTCCTGGCCTCCGCATCCCGCCAGGAGCATGGCGGCGAGGGCCGAGGCGGCCAGCGGGCGTACGGTACGGCGTGCGGTACGGCGGCGGGGCCGCTCGGCGGACGGGGTGGTCGTGACGGGTGCGGGGGCCCGCTTCACGCGCCGCCTCCCGTGTTGTTCTGGCGGACGGGGACGGCGGAGGCCCGCTTGCGTGTGAGGGCCACCGCACCGGCCGCCACGGCGAGCACGGTGATCGCCACGCCGTCGCGCATCGTCACCTGCACCGAGGCGTTCTCGAGGGAACCGCCGCCGGTCTCGATGGCTCCGACCGGAATGGATCCCACGGCCGCGCCCTTGACCTCTCCGCAGTTCGTCGGAGCCGTGGCTTCCTGGGGCAGCTTCGGGTCGAGCTCGCTCTTGCCGGCGCCCTCGAAGTCGTACTTGCCGTTCTTGTTGCGGTCGATGCCGTGCTGTACGACGTGGAGGTCCTTGATGTGGTCGACCACGTCCTGGCCGACGGTGATGGTCCGCTTGTAGGAGAGCTTGCCCCTCTTGTCGGCGACGGGCATGCGGTCCACGGCGAGTCCGCTGGCGGGCTTGGTGTCACCCGATGTGGTGAGGGAGATGTTGATGTCGCCGTAGTCGTGTGTGGCCTCGGTGTTGTCGAGGACTCCGTCGCGGTTGGTGTCGTCGGTCGCGTCCGGGCACTTGAAGTCGTGTCCCTTCGTCGAGCCGTGCAGGTGCTGCGCCGACGGCGATCCGGGCACCATGCCTTCGGACTCGATCTGCACGGTCAGCTGGTTTCCCTTGAGGCTCAGCATGACCGTGCCGCGGGAGCCTGATTCGTTCAGCTGCGCCAGGTCGATCTGGTACGCCTTTGCGCCCTCCGCGAGAGCTGGTCCGGAAAGACCGAGGGTCAGGAACACGGCGGCGGGTACGGCGGCGAGAACCACGTGGCGACCGGCGCGCTTGACTATCACATTCGCTCCTGTTCCGTTGATCCCCGGGACGGGAATCGCAGATCGTACGGGGTCGAAACGAGCCCCCGGAGAGGGCCTCGTTCCTTCTTCGGCGCCCCAACGCCTTTGGATTGGTGTCTGTTTGAAGATTTTCCGGCGCCCATTGCGTCCGGCATCCTTCCCCCGGTCATCCAGATGCGTGACATCGCATCGGCCAGGGCGGGGAATCGGGCGGCATCGCAGAGCATCACCGAGAGCACGAGCATTCCGTGCGCGGTGGATCTCTGATCACGGTTCCGGTGCAGCCACATGACCGCGTCGCCCAGAGGGCGGCGCCCCAGGAGGATCCCCGAACTGCGTACGCCCGCAGCCGTCTCCAGGTCGCGGCGCCGGCCGCCGAACGGCAGTTCCTGCGTTCGGCGGATGCCGGGTGGGGGGACCGCGTCCCGCACGTGGCGGACGTAGGCTTCGGGCGGGGCCTGCCCGTTCTCGAAGGTGTTGCGGAACCCGATGATGCGAGGGCCCGCATCGTGCGGGCGGAGCTCGATGTAGAGCTCGATGAACAGACCTCGAAGTTGAATGCGGAGGGGAAGGTGGATTATCCCGCCATCCCCCGGGCCGGCCATGCTGAAAAGACCGTGAGCATCTGCCGCTCTCGACCGGATGGCCGACGTCAGGAACCGATACTCGTCCACCGATGCGTACGCCGAGGAAAACGACACGGGTTTCAGCATGGCCGCCTGCATCAGGTGGAGGAGCCGGAACCCGGACTCCTCGCCAGTAATCTGAACGGAATCGGTTCGACCTCGCTGTACTCACGCACGCGCATCCACCGCCTTCGACATCATTTCCGATCACCGACGGGTGACGTGGTCCCCATCGCCGGTTTCGGTTTCGGTTCGGTCTCGACCTTTGTAGTCCGCCCGGCGGTGAACGGGCCAATACTTGGCCTCTGTTGCTAAGAAATCAGCGCATGGTCCGGGCGGGTGGGATGGGGTCGGTGCGCCAGGGGCGACGGGCCGTGCCCCGGTCCCCCCGGGCGGTCAGGTGCCCGGGCGCACGCCGCCTGTGCCGTCACGGTCACCTTCGCCGTCACCCGGGAGGGTTTCGGCGTGCAGGGCCGCGGCCGCGTGGACGGCGGCTCCGACGGCCATGGCGTCCTCCTCGAAGACCACGCGGTGGGAGTGGATGTCGGGGGCCTGCGCCGGTGGGATGCCGGGCGGGCACGCCCCGAGGAAGGCCATCGCGCCCGGCACCTGTTGCAGGACGTACGAGAAGTCCTCGGCGCCCATGATCGGTTCGGGCAGACGGTGGACCCGGCCGGGACCGAGGAGCGCGGCCGCGGCCTCGTGGAGGGCCGCCGTGCGGGCGGGGTCGTTGACGACGGGCGGGTAGCCCTCGGTCAGGGTGACGTCGGCGTGTGCTCCGTGGGCGGCGGCGACGTGTCGGGCGATACGGGTGATGCCGTCGCGCACGAGCTGCCGGGTGGCGGGGGTGAGCGTGCGGAAGGTGCCGTGGATCTCGGCGGTTTCGGGGATGACGTTGGTCGTGGTGCCGGCGTGGATCGAGGCGACGGTGACCACGGCCGGGTCGAAGACGTCGACGGTCCGCGTGACCATGGTCTGCAGGGCCTGGACGATCTCGCAGGCAACGGGGACGGGGTCGAGGGCCCGGTGCGGGGCTGAGGCGTGTCCGCCGCGGCCTCGTACGGTCACGTGCAGCCCGTCGGATGCGGCGAAGGTGGGTCCGGGCCGCAGGTGGAGGGTGCCGGCGGCGAAGCGGGTGGTGACGTGCAGGGCGAAGGCGGCCGCGACACGTCCGCCTTCGGCGGTCTCCAGCACCCCTTCGTCGATCATGTGCCGGGCGCCGCCGCCGACTTCCTCCGCGGGCTGGAACATGAAGACGACGCTGCCGGCCAGTCGTGAGCGGCGGGCCGCGAGCAGCCGGGCCGCTCCGACGAGCATGGCGGTGTGCGTGTCGTGCCCGCAGGCGTGCATGGCGCCCGGAACCGTGGAGGAGAAGTCGAGACCGGTGTCCTCCTCCATGGGCAGCGCGTCCATGTCGGCACGCAGCAGGACCGTGGGGCCGGGCAGGGCGCCTTCGAGGCGTGCGGTGACGGAACTCAGGTGCGCCCCGGTGGCCAGCTCCAGGTCCAGCCCGTCCAGTGCCTCCAGGACCGCCTGCTGTGTGCGGGGCAGGTGCGCGCCGGTTTCGGGGTGGCGGTGGATGCGGCGGCGCAGTGCCACGATGCCGGGCAGGGCGGCGCGCGCGTCGGCGAGCAGCCCCTCGAAGGCCGCCGGCGTCATCGCAGCGCCGCCCGTAGCGGTGGTGGGAGGGGGTGCGCGGGGTGGATCCGACGGGTGTCCGGCTCGGCGGGACCACCGCCGGCAGGCGAAGCGGCGTACACGGCGCCTCCTCCACGGGAACGGACCTATGGGACGCCTGCCATGGTGCCTCGCGCCCCGCCCGCCGCGCCGAGAAGCCGCATGCGGCGCGCCGCCGTCGCGAACGGGTGGCTCCGCTGCGTGTCCCGCGAGCCTCCGTGGGGCAGCCGGTGGCCGATGCCCGCGCGGCTGCCGGGTGTCAGTCGTGCGGGGCGTCTTCGAGAAAGTTCAGGCGGCGGGCTTCGAGGGCCGTGGCGAGGGCGTAGGCGCCGCCGCCTGCGACGGTGAGGACCCAGTGGAGGCCGGGCGTGTCGAAGGAGAGTGCCGCGGCGGAGGTCAGGGCCAGCCAGATGCCGAGGCCGTAGTGCAGGACGTTGCGGCGTACGGCTCCTTCGGCGAGGTAGAGCAGGCCGACGATGACGCCCGACCCGGCGGGCCACAGGACGGACTGGAGTTCGGGCGCGTCGAGTACGGAGGTCAGGCCGGTGACGGCGAGGGCCAGAGCGGTGAAGGCGGCGATCCAGGCGGCGCCGAGGAGTCTGCCGGAGAGGATCTCCGGTGCGGGGGCTCCGCGTTGGGACCGCAGCGCGGCCGTGGTGGCCAGGACGATGCCGGTCACGAGCCCCGCGCCGAGGAGTGCCGTGGGGAGCCAGCCGGGCAGGCGGAGCATAGGCGTGTCGCCGTGGGAGGCCGCGGCTGCGCCGTGGCCCAGTAGGTAGGCGAGGGCGAAGCCGGCGTACGCCCCACGGTTGTCGACCTCGTACGGTCGACGGTTCGCGGGGGCACCGGTGTCGACCGGCGGGAGGGTGGCGGTACTGGTCACGGTGGAGGTCTCCGGAAGAGGGTGAGAGGACGTGCGGGCAGCGGCGGGTGGGGTGGCCGGCTCCGGTCCTCGTGCCAGGAACCACCCCACCGACGGGGAGAAGGGGTCAGGCGGCGTCGTGGGGGGTGTCGGGGAGCTGCTCGGCGCGGGCCTTGAGGCAGTCGAGCCAGCTCTGGAGGGAGGTCTGGAGGGCTGTGGTGAGTTCGTCGACCGCGGCGTCGACCGGTTCTCCGCTCCAGGACTCCTCGGTGTGGACGACGACGCCTGCGTCGGTCCGTTCGAAGGTCCAGACGTGGATGCCGACAATGCCCTGGACGGTCCCGTCCCAGACGATCCGCTCGCCGGGGACGAGTTCGCGGACGGTGGAGGTGATGCTCATTCCGTGGGTCAGCCAGGTGAAGCTGTTGCCCACCGCCATCGGGCCGTCGAGTCGGGCCTGGTCGACCCCGGTGTTCCAGGCCGGCCAGTCGTCGACGTCGGTGTGCAGCGACCAGACGGTGGCGAGGGGGGCGTCGATCCGCGTGGTGAGGCTGACCACGACGGGGGCGGTGGTGTCGATGGTGCGCATGAGGTGTCCTGTTCGGTTCTCGGGAAACGGGTCGGGCGTCGGGTTCTGGATCAGGGGGCGGGTGCGTGGTGAGGCGCCTGCCGGTACGGGGGCGCGGTCGTGGCTTCGGGTGTGCGGCACGGGAGGAGCGGGCGGCGGGGACGCCGGGGCTGGCGGGTCAGCGGCAGGGCGAGCAGCGCGGAGGCAGCCAGGATCACGGCGGAGACGGCGAACGCGGTCCGGTAGCCGGTGGTGAGGGCTTCCAGGTGGGGCTGGTGGCCGGACGCGTGGGTGGTGACGGAGCCGGCCAGGGTGGCGAGGGCGGCGAGGCCGATCGCGCCGCCGACCTGCCGGGTGGTGTTGACCAGGCCGCCCGCCAGGCCCGTGTCCTGCCGCGGGACGCCGTCCACGGCGAGCGCGGTGAGCTGCACGAAGGCGATGCTCAGACCGAGGCCGACCAGGATGCTCGGACCGAGGACGTCCACGAGGTAGCTCCCGTCGGGGCTCATGCGGGACAGCCACAGCATTCCGGCGGCCTCGGTGAGCAGGGCCGCGACCACGGTGGCGGCGGCCCCGACGCGCCGGGAGATCCGGGGTGCCGCGACGGCTCCGAGCATGTTGGCCACCGCGAGGGGCAGCTGGCCGGCGCCGGTGGCCAACGGGCTCATTCCGAGGACCTGTTGCTGATAGAGCGGCAGGAAGAAGAACAGCGCGATCCATACGGACCCCAGGAGCGCCATGAGGACATTGCCCGCGGCGACCCGGCCGGTGGCGAACAGCCTCGGCGGCATCAGCGCGTCCGGTCTGCGGCGCTCGATCAGGGCGAAGGCCACGCACAGCACGCCTGCGGCGAGGAGGGCGCCGAGTACCGCCGCGTCCGTCCATCCGAGCGCACGTGCGCTGGTCAGTGCCCAGACCAGGCAGGTCAGGGCGAGGGTGACGGTGGCGGTGCCCAGCAGGTCGAAGCTCCCCGTCTGGCGGCCGGTGGCCCGGGGTACGAGGGCCGCCACGGCGGTGAGGACCAGCAGCGCGCCGAGAGCGGCGATGTGGAACACCCAGGGCCAGCCCCATGTCTGGGTGAGTACGCCGCCCAGCAGGACGCCGACCGCGCCGCCCGCGCCGGACACCGCTCCCCACACCCCCAGTGCCCGGCCGCGCTCCGGGCCGGGTGGGAACAGGTCCATGGCCAGGGCGAGAGCGGCCGGGGCGATGACGGCGGCGCCGAGTCCCTGCACCGCGCGGGCGGTGATCATCACGCCCGGGGCGGCGGCCAGTCCCGCTGCCAGCGAGGCCCCCGCGAACACGGCCAGGCCGGCCATCAGCACCCGGCGGCGGCCGAGGAGGTCGGCTGCCCGGCCGCCGGCGAGGAGCAGCGCGCCGAATGCCAGGCCGTAGGCGTTGACCACCCAGGTGGTCCCCCCGTCCGACAACCCCACTCCGGCGCGGATCTGCGGGAGCGCCACGTTCACGATCGAGGTCGCCAGCATCACGGTGAACTGCGCCGCGGCGAGTGCCGCGAGTGCGGGCCCCGTGCGGGGTGGGGCGGCCAGGGCGGCCGTGCCGTCCTTCGTACGTCCAAGGTTCATGGCGCACAGCCTCACGGCGGGCGGTGTCCACTTTCCATGCCTGTCGGAGGCGTTGGCTGTCCAGTCCTGTCCGCGCCTGTTCGCGGCGCGAGGGGCTCAGGACCCGCGCAGGTCCGTGGCGACGCGGCCTCGGGGCGGGGCCTGGGGCATGTGCCCGCCCCCGGGGTCGGCGGGGAGCGGGCGGTGGCTGTGGGCGGTGACTGTGGGCGTGGAACCGGCGCTATGGGGGGACGCGCAGTGCGACGAGCCGTTGTGCGAAGGGGCCCGTCGCGAAGCCGTCCGCCGGGTCCACCGACGTGATCGCCCCGGTCAGCGAGCGGGGGGCGATCACGTCGGCGGTGTCGACGTCGAAGGCGGCGCCCGTGCCGGTGGCCCGTGCGGCGTCGGGGGCGGCGGCCGCCGTGAAGCGCGCCGGCTCCCCGCCCGCGCGGGCGATCGGCGAATGGGGATATGGCGGCCGGCCCGGCGGACGGTCCGGGCAGCGGCGATCAGCGGGCGGCGCCGGTCAGGCGGGAGCGTTCCAGGCGGTGGTGAGCCCGTCCAGCCACGCGGGCGGCAGCTCCACGGCGTCCCACTCCTCCCGCAGCTCCCGCGGTGCGGCGGCGAGCCGCTCCAGCACCGCGATGCTCGTGGCGGAGTGCAGGAGCGAATAGCGGCCGTGCATCGTGATGGCGCTGTCCGGCCCGTACCCGGCGAACATCCGCTCCAGCCGGGCCCGGTGGTCCGCGGCGAACTCCGTCAGCCGTCCGGCGTATCCGGCCCGCTGCCGGGGGCTCATGGTGCCGAGGACAGCGGCGAGGACCTCGTCCGTCACCTCCGGGTCCAGCTCCGAGGCCGTGGTGAACGACAGGTACAGGGGCGTGACCGCCACCCGCGCCCGCTCCACCTCCATGCGCCTGGGCCGGGGCAGCTCCCCCGCCGGGCCCTGCTCGCCCTCCACACCGACGGCCCGTACCAGAATCCGCTCGGCGACGGCGCCGAGTTCCTCCAGGACGTCCCGGGCGCCGTCGAGCCGGCCCGACTCGTAGGCCTCGTCCTTGTCCCCCGGCACGGGGCGGGTACGGCCGGTGTCACCGCTCAGCTCCTCGTGCGCGAGCGCCAGTGCGCCCGCTTCCAGGAGCCCGATCAGTTGCCGTGCGTCATCGGACGGGACCCCCGCCCGCGCAAGGAGCTGCAGCAGCGTCGCCCTCGCGTTCTCGACGCTGACCTCGTCCGGCCACTGCCGCCCCCCGTCGGCCACGCTCATCAGATCCTCCTCATCACAGCGATCAAGGGCACCGTAGGCCTTGATCCTTCCAGACCGCCGCCGGCACTGCCGACCCGTGTGCGGGCGGCCCGGCGGGGCGCGGGCAGGCTCGGGCCGTCAGGGCCGCAGGCCGGCTCGTCTGAGTGCGATCTCGGACAGGGCGGAGATGGCCTGCGGGTCGCCGCGGCGCCAGGCGTCCGCGAGGCCGCCGGGCGGGGCGGGGATCGCGGAGAGGTCACCCGGGGGCCCGGTGAGGGCGCGCAGAGCGAGCAGGTCGGCGCCGCCGGGGGCGGTCAGCAGGCTCCGGATGGTGGCGCTGCGACGGATCCAGCGCAGGCGGAGGGGCAGCCACAGCAGGAGCACGCAGGCCACGGGGACGACGATCAGCGCGAGCGCGGCCAGGAAGGCCACCTGGCCGACGACGTCCTGGAGAGACTGTCCGGCGTCGGCGATCCCGGTGCCGGCCTCGGCGGCGGAACGGAAGGGCGTTTTCAGGAGGTCGCCGACGAGCGGTACCCGTGAGGCGGTCTCCCCGGCGTCGTCGAGGGCGGCTGCCAGGCTGTCGCCGGAGTCCTCCACCTTCCGTCCGGGCTCGGCCAGCAGCATGATCGCGTCGTGGACGGCCAGGGCGAACGTCACCGCGGCGGCGATCAGGAGCACCGCGATCAGGTCAGCGAGCATCTGGCGGTTCCGCCGCGCGGGGGTCTGGGCGTAGAGAAGCAACGGCTGCTCCCGTTCCGGTCAGGGCATCGAGACGACCCGGCCCGGCCGGCGACGGGGCCCGGCCGGTCGCTCGACCGTACGCCGGACCCGGTCCTGACCCGGCCGTCCCCGGGCCCGGGTCCGCGAGACGATGCCGGGTCGGCGCAACGGTCCGCCTCCGGCCACGGAGTCTGCGGCATGGCTCGGCCGGGAGCCGGGCCCTCCCCCGGGCGGGGAGGGCCCTCGGTGTTACCGGAGCCAGGGCTTCCAGACGGGCTCGTTGCGTTCCACCCACTTCTTCGCCGCCTGCTGCGGGGACAGTTTCTGCTCGGCGATCATGAGGGAGACCTCGTTCTGCTGCGCCTTCGTCCAGTTGAACTTCTTCAGGAATTCGGCGGCCTCTCCGCCCGACTCGGCGAAGCGCGTGTTGAGGTACTTCTGCAGGGGGGTGTGCGGGTACGCGCAGGCCACCTTCTCCGGGTCGTCCGCACAGCCCTCGGTGTACTCCGGCAGCTTCACCTCGGTCATCGGGACGCGCTCGAAGAGCCACTGCGGCTCGTACCAGTACGTCAGGAACGGCTTGTTCTCCTTGGCGAACTGCTTGATCTGGGTGATCTGGGCGGCCTCGGAGCCGGCGAAGACCACTTCGTAGTCCAGGCCCAGGTTCTTCACCAGCGCCTTGTCGTTGGTGATGTAGGACGGGGAGCCGTCCATCAGCTGGCCCTTGCCGCGGCTCTCCGGTGTGCGCAGCTGGTCGGCGTACTTGTCGAGGTTCTTCCAGTCGGTGACGTCGGGATGCGCCTGCGCGAAGTACGTGGGGACGAACCAGCCGATGTGGCCGGTCACCCCCAGGTCCCCGCCACGGGTGATGGTCTTCTTGCCCTCGACGTACCGCTTCTCCTGTTCGGGGTGGCCCCAGTCCTCCAGGATCGCGTCGACGCGGCCCTGGCTGAGGGCGTCCCAGGCGGGCACCTCGTCGACCTGGACGGTGTCCACGCGGTAGCCCAGCTCGTGTTCGAGGAGGTAGGAGGCGACGGCGGTGTTCGCCTGGGCGCCGACCCACGACTGGACGGAGAGGGTGACGGTCTTCGCGCCCTCGGCGGCGGCGTACGGGGAGGACTGGCGGGTCATGTCGGCGGCCCCGCAGCCGGTGAGGACGGCGAGTCCGGTGGTGGCGGCGAGGACGGCCGCGCCGCGGCGGTGGCGCAGGGGGCGCCGGTGGTGGGTGTCGCGCATGTCAGGCCTCCTTCGCGGGCTGGGTGACACGGTCGAGGAGCAGGCCGAGGCAGACGATCGCCGCGCCGGCCACCAGGCCGGTGGCGAGGTCGCCCTGCGCGAGGCCGAGGACGACGTCGTAGCCGAGTGCGCCGCCGCCGACGAGGCCGCCGATGATGACGACGGCGAGAACCAGAACCACGGCCTGGTTGACGGCGAGCAGCAGCGCGGGCCGGGCGAGCGGCAGCTGTACCTGGCGCAGCAGCTGTGCGCGGGTCGCGCCGAGCGAGCGGGCGGACTCCACGACGGTCGGGTCCACCTCGCGCAGCCCCTGGACGGTGATCCGGACGACGGCGGGCAGCGCGTACACGACCGCGGCCGCGGCGGCCGGGGCGCGGCCGACGCCGAACAGCGCGACGACGGGGATGAGGTAGACGAACTGCGGCAGGGTCTGGCAGATGTCGAGGACCGGCCGCAGCATCCGCTCGGCCCGGGCGCTGCGGGCGGCGCCCACGGCGATCACGAAGCCGAGTACGAGCGTGACGGCCACGGCGGCCAGGACCTGGGACAGGGTGTCCAGGGAGGCTTCCCACACGCCGAGCACCCCGACGGCGCCGAGGGCGAGGACCGCGGTGACGGCGGTGCGCCAGGTGCCGGCGCGCAGGGCGAGCGCGCAGGCCACGAGGAGGAGCAGCCACCAGGGGGCGGCCTGGAGTCCGCTGCGCAGCGGGTCGAGGATCCAGCCGGTGAAGCGGGCGGCCCAGTCGGCGGTGCCGCCGACGACGGGTACGCCGGAGTACAGGTGGTCGGTCATCCAGGCGACGGCGGAGTTCACCGGATCGGCCACGGAGACGGTCCAGGACTCGGGCCATACGGGTGTGCCGGCCATCCGGCCGACGACGGCGGCGGCCACCGCCGCGAGGAAGGTGAGCAGGCGGCCGTACCAGCCGGAGAACACCCGCCGCAGCAGGTGCTGTGCACCGAGGGGTACGGGGTCGGCGCCGAGCCGGCGGCCCGCGGCGTCGGCGATGCGGTCCAGCACCACGGCGAGCAGCACGATGGGGATGCCGGCGGCGAGGGCGGCGCCTACGTCCACGGAGGCCAGGGCCTGGTAGACGCGGTCGCCGAGGCCGCCCGCGCCGATGACGGAGGCGATGACGGCCATGGACAGGCCGGTCATGATGGCCTGGTTGACGCCGAGCAGGAGTTGGCGGCGCGCGAGCGGGAGCCGGGCGGTGAGCAGCCGCTGGCGGCCGGTGGCGCCGAGCGAGGCGGCGGCTTCCATGACGCCCGCGTCGGCCTCGCGCAGGCCGAGGGCGGTGAGGCGGGCCATGGGCGGGGCGGCGTAGACCACGGTGGCGAGGACGGCGGCGGGCACGCCGATGCCGAAGACGAGCACCATCGGCAGCAGGTACGCGAAGGCCGGCAGGATCTGCATGGTGTCGAGGACGGGGCGCAGTAGGCGGTCGGCGCGCGGGGACAGCCCCGCGGCGAGGCCCAGCAGGGCGCCGAGTACGACGGACGCGGCGACGGCGACGACCATCAGCGCGAGGGTCTGCATGGTCGGCACCCACATGCCGAGCAGTCCGCAGGCCGCGAAGGCGGCGGCGCAGGTCGCGGCGAGCCGGATACCGGCCAGGCGCCAGGCGACCAGGGCGGCCAGGGCGGTGACCCCGGTCCAGCCGGCGGCCAGGAGGAGCAGGTACACGGCGCGTACGGACACCACGGCGGCGTTGCTGACGTGGCCGAAGAAGTAGAGGAACAGCGGGTGGCTGTCGCGGTGGTCGATGATCCAGTCGCCGGCGCGGCCGAGTGGGCCGGAGAGGTCCACGGCCAGTGCCGCGGGCCAGCTGCCGGCGCTCGGGAAGGCCAGGGCGAGAGGGATCAGCAGGGCGACGGCGACGCCCATCGGGAGGAGGAACGCGCGGCCCGCGGCCAGGCCGCGCCGGCCTCTGCGGGGGCGGTCCGGCGCAGCGGCCGCGGTGTGGGAGGTCGCCGGGCCGTGGGGCCGTTCGGCAGGCGGCGCGGCTGCGGAGGGGGCGGCGGCGCGGGAGCCGGGTATGCGGGCCTCGGTGGGGGCTGTTGTGTGGGCCGGGGTCGCGGTCATGCGCACCACCTCCGTGTGTCGGGGACGGGGACCGCGGGACGGGCGGGGCCGGTCACGCCGCCACCTCCCGTCCGGTCGGGGCCGGGAGCCCGGCCACCACGGCGAGCAGCCCGGCGTCGTCGACGACGCCCAGGCAGCGGCCGCCGTCGACGACGCGGGCCGGTCCGCCGCTGACGGCGACGGCCTGGATGGCATCGACGACGGTGGTGGCGGGGTCCAGCGCGGGACCTTGTTCGGCCTCGCCGCCGGTGGCCGGGCGCATGGCGGTGCGGACAGTGAGTACCTGTTCGCGCGGGACGTCGCGGACGAAGTCCCGTACGTAGTCGTCGGCCGGCGAGCCGACGATCTCCTCGGGTGTGCCGAGCTGGACGATCCGGCCGTCGCGCATCAGCGCGATCCGGTCCCCCAGACGCAGGGCCTCGGCGAGGTCGTGGGTGATGAAGACCATGGTGCGGCCCTCCTCGTGGTGGAGCCGGGCGACCTCCTCCTGCATCTCGCGCCGGATGAGGGGGTCGAGGGCGCTGAACGGCTCGTCGAACAGGAGCACTTCGGGGTCGGCGGCGAGGGCGCGGGCCAGTCCGACGCGCTGCTGCTGGCCGCCCGAGAGCTGCCCGGGGCGCCGGTGCTCCAGTCCGTCCAGGCCGACCTTGGCGATGAGTTCGGCGGCCTTGTCGCGGCGGTCGCCGCGGCCGACGCCCTGGATCTCCAGTCCGTACGCCACGTTGTCGATGACGGTGCGGTGCGGGAGCAGCCCGAAGTGCTGGAAGACCATGGCGGCGCGGTGGCGGCGCAGGGCTCGCAGTCGGGTGGCGTCCATGGCCAGGACGTCCTCGCCGTCGATGGCCAGGCTTCCGGCGGTCGGCTCGATCAGCCGGGTGAGGCAGCGTACGAGGGTGGACTTGCCGGATCCCGACAGGCCCATGACGACGAAGACCTCGCCCTTGCGGACGTCGAAGGTGACGTCGCGGACGGCCGCGGTGCAGCCGGTGCGCTCGCGCAGTTCGGCGGCGGACAGGTCGGCGTCGGCGGAGCCGGGGACCTTCGCGGCGGCCTTGTCGGGGCCGAAGACCTTCCAGAGGCCGTCCACGGAGAAGACGGACGGCGCGGCGAAGTCGGCGGCACCGGCGGGCGCCGGGGCGGCGGGGGTGGCGGGGGTGGTGTTCACCGGGTACCACCGTCCCCGGCGAGGAGTTCGGCTGCCTTTTCGCCGACCATGAGCACTCCGATCATCGGGTTGACCGCGGGCATCGTCGGGAAGACGGATGCGTCCGCGATGCGGATGCCTTCGAGTCCGCGGACCTTCAGGTCCGGGCCCACGACGGCCCCGGGGTCGTCGGCGGCGCCCATCCGGCAGGTACCGGCCGGGTGGTAGACGGTGTGCGCGACGGAACGGGCGTAGGCGCTCAGCTCCTCGTCGCCGGTGATCTCCGGCCCGGGGCACACCTCACGCCCGAGCCAGCCGGCGAGCGGCTCGGTCGCGGCGATCTTGCGGGCGAGCCTGATGCCGTCGACCAGGGTCCGGCCGTCGTAGTCGTCCTCGTCCGTGAAGTAGCGGAAGTCCAGGGCAGGCTTGACCTCGGGGTCCGCACTGGTCAGGTAGAGGCGGCCGCGGCTGCACGGCTTGGGGATGTTGGGGGTCATCGACACTCCGTGCGCGGGGCGTTCGTAGCCGAGGCGCTCGGGGTTGTCGGTGAAGGGGACCTGGTAGAAGTGGAACATCAGGTCGGGCCCCGCGGATTCGGGGTCGCGCCGGACGAAGAGGCCCGCGTCGCTGTCCATCGCGGAGTTCTCCGGTATCGGGCCGTCGGTCTCCCAGACGATCACCGACTCGGGGTGGTCGAGGAGGTTCTCCCCGACCCCGGGCAGGTCGTGCACCAGCGGGATGCCGAGGGCTTCCAGGTCCGCTCGCGGGCCGATGCCCGAGTGCAGCAGGAGTCGCGGGGTGTCCACGGCGCCGGCGCACACGATCACCTCGCGGCGTGCGGTGATGACGGACTCCGTACCGTCCGCGGCGCGTACGCGGACTCCGCGCGCCCGGGTGCCGTCGAGTTCGAGGCGGCAGGCCCAGGTCTCCAGGAGGATCCGGAGGTTGGGGCGTTCGTCCATGACGGGGTGGAGGTAGGCCACCGACGCGGACGAGCGCTTGTTGTCCTCGGGGTGGTAGGCGAGGTCGAAGAAGCCGACGCCCTCGTGGAAGGGCTTGCGGTTGAAGCCCTCGACGCGCGGGACGCCCAGGGCGTTCTGCGCGGAGTCGACGAAGTCGCGCGCGATGGCGTTGCGGTCCTTCTCGGCCACCGGGACGATGTTGTTGAGCAGCTTGTCGAAGTAGGGGTCCATGGCGGACGCGTGCCAGCCCTCGGCCCCCGCCTCCTCCCACTCGTCCCAGTCCGACGGCAGCGGCTTGAAGGAGATCAGGGTGTTGTGCGAGGAGCAGCCGCCGAGAACGCGGGCGCGGCTGTGGCGGATGTGCGAGTTGCCGCGGGGCTGCTCGGTGGTGGGGTAGTCGTAGTCGAGTTCGCCGCCGAGCAGGCCCATCCAGCGGCGCAGGGTGAGCACGTCGGGGCGGTCGACGTCGCTGGGGCCGCCCTCGATGACGGCGACCGTGACGTCCGGGTCCTCGGTCAGGCGGGAGGCGATCACCGAGCCGGCGGTGCCGCCGCCGACCACGACGTAGTCGTACCGGTACTCGTGAGCGGACCCGTGCTGGTGCGCGGACTCGTGCTCGTGCGCGGACTCGTGCTTGTCCGCGGGCGTGGGGGTGTGTGTGGGGGTGGTCATGCTCTGCTCCTCCTTCAGCCCGCGAACCAGCGCACGGGGCGCGGGGCGAGGTTCTGGTACACGTGCTTGGTCTCGCGGTACTCGGCCAGGCCCGACGGGCCCAGCTCGCGCCCGATGCCGGACTTGCCGAAGCCGCCCCACTCCGCTTGCGGGAGGTACGGGTGGAAGTCGTTGATCCAGACGGTGCCGTGGCGCAGCCGGCCCGCCACGCGGCGGCCGCGTCCGGCGTCGGAGGTCCACACGGCGCCGGCCAGGCCGTACTCGGTGTCGTTGGCGAGCGCGACGGCCTCGGCCTCGGTGCGGAAGGTCTCGACGGTCAGGACGGGCCCGAAGACCTCTTCCCGGACGACGCGCATCTCCCGGTGGCAGCGGTCCAGCACGGTCGGACGGTAGAAGTAGCCCGGCTCGTCGGGCCGTACGCCGCCGGAGCGGAGTACGGCTCCCTCTGCGAGGGCGGAGGCCACGTACTCCTCGGTGCGTTCGCGCTGGGCGGCGGACACCAGTGGTCCGCACTCCACGCCCGGGTCGGTGCCGCGGCCGAGGCGGATCCGGTCGGCCCGGCGGGCGAGTTCGGCGACGAAGCGCTCGGCGACGCTCTCCTCGACGATGAGGCGGGAGCCCGCGGAGCAGACCTGGCCGCTGTGCATGAAGGCGGCGTTGAGCGCCTGGTCGACGGCGGTGTCGAAGCCTGCCTGGGTGGTGCAGGCGTCGGCGAAGACGACGTTGGGGTTCTTGCCGCCGAGTTCGAGGGCGACCTTCTTGACGGAGTCGGCGGCCGCGCGCATCACCTTCGTACCGCTGGTGAGACCTCCGGTGAAGGAGACGAGGTCGACGTCGGGGTGGGCGGCGAGGCGCGCGCCGACGGGGTCGCCGGCGCCGGTGACCAGGTTCGCCACGCCGGCCGGCAGGCCGGCCTCCACCAGCAGGCCGATGAGGGCGGCCGTGGACAGCGGGGTGATCTCGCTGGGCTTGATCACGAAGGTGTTGCCGGCGGCGAGGGCGGGGGCGATCTTCCAGGAGGCCTGGAGGAGGGGGTAGTTCCAGGGGGTGATCAGGGCGCAGACCCCGACGGGTTCGTGGACGACGACGCTGTGGACGTCGGGGTTGCCGGCATCGACCACGCGGCCCGCGTTCTCGCCGGAGACGAGGTCGGCGAAGTAGAGGAAGGCGTCGGCGACGCAGTCCACGTCCACGCGGCCCTCTTCCAGCGTCTTGCCCGCGTCGCGGCTTTCCAGCAGCGCGAGGCGTTCGCGGTCGCGGTGCAGCAGGACGGCGGCGCGGCGCAGCAGTGCCGCCCGCTCCAGGACGGGCGTCTGGGGCCACTGTCCGCCGTCGAAGGCCGCGCGGGCGGCGCTGACGGCCGCGTCGGTGTCCGCGGTGCCGCCCTCGGCGACGACGGCGAGGACCGTGGCGTCCGCCGGGTCGAGGACCTCTCGGGTGGCTCCTGATATCGCGGAACGCCAGGTCCCGGCGATGTGGATGGTCGGCTGCTCGGACACGACGCGCTGTACCTCCGATTCGGGCACCGCGGCCTACCCGCGGTGAGGGTCATCGGGCGCGCATGCCCCGGTCTGCGGAAGACATGTCCCATCCATCACTGAAAGTGATGGGAGTCACTATCCGTCGCCCCGTGGGGACTTACGACATATACACACATAACAGACATCGCGGGGGCTCGGGAACGGCGCGTCAGGGCCTGCCGACGGGGGAGGTGTTGTCCGGGGCGTCGTCCGCGCCGACGCCGTCGAGGCCCCTGCCGTTCAGGATCCCGAAGAGTCGCAGGCGGGTGAGGCCGAGGACGCGGGCGAGGGCGGCCGGCGTCCTGGGCGTGCGGTCGGGGGAACGCATCTGCGGGTAGACCGCCTTCGCGTTGCGGAGAGCCACGTCCGCTGAGCGATGGGGGCAGAGGTGCGGCCCTGACCGCCGGGGCAGCCCAGGCCAATGCAGTTGCTTTTGAGCTGTGGAGGTCGCCGCCTCGCGCGTGATGGGGTGGGGCGCGGGCCAGCGGGTGCGGATTGGGGTGTCGACGAAGGTGTTCACCGCCGAGCTGGTGGACGCGGCATCGGCCGAGCACGACCGGGCCGAGCGGCGCCGCGGACTTCTGTCGGCTCGGCTGGTCGTCCACTTCGCCCCGGCCCTCTGTCTGTGCGCCCGGGAGTCGTACGAGGAGGTGCTGCGGGTGCTGACCAGCGGCATCCCAGGCAGCCGGGCTGTCGCGCGGGGGAACCGGTCGTCGTTGTCCCGGGCTCGCGCCCGCCCAGGTTTGAGACCTCACAAAAAGGTGAAAAATGGGGCGTTTAGCCTGCCAGAACCCATGCCCTGTTCTGCCGTACTTCTGCCTGCCGACACGCCCCCGAGCTGGGCAGTCGGTCCATCCTGCGGCGTTCGGGGCGCTCGTGGAGGTGAAGTGATGACGACGGCCACCATGCGTGCGGTGCGTTTCTCCCGTGCCAGCCGCCGGCTCGGCGTGGAGGAGGTGCCGGTGCCGCAGCCGGGACCGGCGGAAGTGCTGGTCCGTATCGAAGCCTGCGGGATCTGCCTGTCGGACGTACACATGCTCGACGGCACGATCACCTGCCCCCTGGAGGAAGTCACCCCAGGCCACGAGCCGGCGGGCACCATCGCCCGGGTGGGCGCCGACGTGCCGTACTGGCAGCCGGGCCAGCGCGTGGTGATCGCACCGGGAAGAGCTTGCGGCTCCTGCCGCCACTGCGGGGACGCCCTGGCCTGCCTCGCCCCCCAGACGATGGGGCAGAACTGGGACGGCGCCTGGGCAGAGTACGTCGTCACGCCCTTCCAGACGCTGGTGGAGGTGCCTGACGGGGTGCCGATCGAGCAAGCGGCGATCTGCGCCGACGCGGTGGCCACGCCGTTCTCGGGCCTGGTCGAGCGCGGTGGGCTTCGGCCCGGCGAGACCGTCGGGGTGTGGGGGATCGGCGGTCTCGGCGTGCACGCCGTTCAGATCGCCCGTCTGGCCGGGGCCAGCCTGATCATTGCCGTCGACACCCTCGACGCCGCCCGCCGGCGCGCCCTGGAGGCGGGAGCCGACCACGCCCTGGACCCGGGTACGGCCGACATCGCCGCGGAGGTGCGCCGGCTCACCGACGGAGAAGGGCTGGACCTGACGGCCGAGTTCTCCGGCGTCAACAACGCGCTCGACGAGGCGGTCTCCTGTCTCGGCCGGTACGGACGGGCCGTCATGGTCGGTATGTCGCCGGAACCGATCCGTCTCGCCGAGAACACGATCCTCTTCGGGTACTACAACCACTCGGTCCTCGGCCACGACGGCTACACCCGCCGTCACCTCACGCACCTCATGCGCCTCCTGGCCTCCGGCCGCCTCGACCTGTCACGCTCGGTCTCCGACGTACTGCCCCTGGAAGAGACCCCCCGGGCAGTGGAGCGGCTGCGGACAAAGGAAGGCAATCCGGTCCGTATCGTGGTCAAACCGTAGCCGGGCCGGAACAGCGACCTGCGACCTGCGACCTGCGACCTGCGACCTGCGACCTGCGACCAATGGAGCGCTCACATGCCGGTGACCTCGTACATTCGCAAGCAGGGGACGATCGCAGGCATCATCAATGTGGTGATCAACTCGCTGATCACGTGGCTCGGCCACCGCCGGACGGGCTTCGTGCCACTCGGCGGCCTCGTCGTCGATGTCGCCGTCACGTCGATCCTGCTGTCGTTGCTGGTCTCGCTGTTCGCCTCCGCTGGAGTGCGGCACGATTTCGAGGCGGGACGTGTCAGGGCGACGGGCGAACCGCCCGAAGCCGGACGTGCACTGTCGCGGCTGCCCGCACGATGGTGGGCTCTGGGCCTTCTGATCGGGCTGGGGGTGGCCGTCACCGCCACCGTCGTACTGCGGCTGCTGGGGGCACTGGGGTTGTCCGGTCTTCCCCTGGCGGGATTCGTGGCGTTCATGGCCGTGTACACCGGCCTGCTCGGGTACGCCGTGACCCGCTGGGTGATCCTTCGGCAGCTGGCGGAGCGGCAGGCCGGTACGGCAGGCACAGGCGGCTGAGGCCGCCAGAAGTTCTGTCCAGTTGCCGTCGATCAGGACCCGGGAATGATGGAACCAGGGGTTTCCGGGTCCGGCAGGCGACTGGCAGACGGTAGGAGGCGCTGTGAGAGGACGAAGCGCGAGCACGACGGTAGTGGGGGTCGCTGCGATTCTCATGACACTCGGTGCGTGTTCCGACGACTCGAACCCCACGCCGACACCACCCAGTCAGTCCTCCTCGCCTTCGGCAACACAGTCCAAGACCTCTTCAGGACCGATACCCACGTACCCCGGCGCAACGGTGACCAGCCAAGTCGGCGGGTCCACGCTGCTGCGTTCCGACGACTCGGTCAGCAAGGTGGGCGCGTTCTATGTGGATGCCCTGGCCCGAGAGGGTTGGACGACGGTTTCCAAGTACCAGGGTGAATACAGCGTCAACATCGTTGCCAAGCGGGGCAACGAAGGAGTCACCGTCCAGGTCAGCCCTACCGGATCGGGTACGTCTGTCTCCATCACGACGTACCCGGTATGACACGGGAAACACGTGGGTGTCCGCGTGGCCGACCGCCGCGGCTCCCACCCACGCGACACGGAGTGCGCGGTGGGAGGACTTCCGCGGGGACGGCCTCGTCCCGCGCCCCGTACGCGTCGGCAACGACGGGCGCCGGCCTGTGTGGACCTACCCGCCCGGCAGCGACCAATAGCTCGTCCGGCTCCTGCGTTGGCGCGAGCACCCGATCGATGTGGACGTGCTGCGCGTCGTGCTCTGGATCGAGGGCTTCTCCCTTGCCTTGGACGCTGTCCGAGCCTCGGCGACCGCCGTGCTGGACGCACCGGTGCACGAGTGGGAACGGGGCCTTCAGGCAAACGGGGCCTTCAGGCAGAGGCATCCCGGCAGGGCCTCGACCCCGTCGCCGAGCGGGACGCGGTAGCGAGCGCTGTCGCGACGACCATGGCCGCGAAGCGTGGCAAGAACGCTGTGCCCCGCCCGATCCGCGTCCCCCGGCGTACGCGCAACCGCCGTAGCGCATCTGCTGCAGATCTTCGCCTCCGCAAGCAGCCGGACATGACAGAGGCGGATGCTGAGGCGATCGAGAAGGTCCGCGGGGCTATCCCGGGCAGGCGGCAGCGTGGAAGACGCCGCCCCCTGGCTGACCGGCCCGGCGAGTGCCCTCGTGGGCACCGCCGACTTCGTCTCCCTCCCGAGAATGGCCGATGCGCTCGCTGACACCACCGATTCCGACGGGGAGGAAGCGCGCTCGCCGGCCGCGGCCCGCTTCCTCCGGCTCCCCGTTCTCACCCGCGCCATCGCAGCCATGACCGGCAAGGAAGACTTCGCAGGTATGGGCGGGCACGCCGCTCTGGACAGCGAGCCCCCTCGTGGCCGTCTTCCTGATCGCCTTTGTCCTGGGAGCGCGCCGGTCCGACTGGTTCGGCAACGTGGAGGACCTGACTGCCTCACTGGCGTGCTGGAGCGAGCCGGTAGATCTTCGGCCGTCTGCGAGGGCGTTCTCGCCATGTTCTGCGTAGGTGTCGACGTTCCGTGCATGCCGCCGCAACACTGCCACCGACATGACCAACAAACCCCTGCGAACGGAGATCGTCATCAACCGCGCTATCGGCTCCTTGGCTTCTGTCGCGTCCGCCCTCGTCCTGAGCGTGGCTGCGGCCCCTCTCGCGCAGGCAGCGCCGACCGCTACACCCATGAAGAATGTCGCGACGGGGAAGTGCCTGGACGGGAGTCTTTCCCAAGGCGTCCGGCTGATCACCTGCAACGGCAGCAGCTACCAGAGCTGGAGTTACAACGGCTACAGCCTTGTCCATGCCGCGTCGGGGAGGTGCCTGGACGGCAGTCTTTCCCAGGGCGTCCGGCTGGTCACCTGCAACGGCAGCGGCTACCAGAACTGGATCTGGGACACCTACGACTACATCACCCACGGGGGCACACAGAAGTGTCTGGACGGGAGTCTTTCCCAGGGCGTCCGGCTGAACGCGTGCAACTACACCGACTATCAGCGGTGGTCCTGACCATGTTGGCCACGGTCGTGGTCCTGGGCCGCTGACCGCACCGAGCAGGCCAACGCCCCCTCCCGCTTCCCCCACAGCCACTCGATCTCGCTCACGGAGCGCTACATGTCCGCCTGGAGTAGCGACGAGCGCACCCCTGAGTAGTGGAGGCGCCCGCAGGTACGCCAGTCCGTCACGCGCAGCAGCCCTAAGGCAACTGCATCGGCCGCCCAGGCCTCGGGGGTCGCAGGCCTCGGCGGAGGGAACGGAACGGACGGGAGTGGCGCGCGGTCAGGACTGCGTGCGGGACGGGCGCGCGGGTGAGGGCGCACCCGCGCGGCGGTGCTGAGGTTGACAGCCGTGGCCGTGGCCGTGGCCGTGGCCACGGCCACGGCCACGGGGTTCAGGAAACTCAGCGGACCGATCAGGCGGGATCCGAACAGGTGCATGTGCCGCGCCAGTGATGCGTCACGCGCAGCCGCCGAGAACATCAGCCGCTCCATGGGGTTGAAGGGGCGGGCCTTGGCGAAGTCGGCTGCCAGGTACTGGTGTCCGCGCAGCGCGCGCCGGCGTCTGCGTTCATACGCCCTGAGGGATCCGTGGCCCGTCGCGGCCGCGGCGACGGCCTCTGCCAGCCATTGCGCGGACTCCAGGGCCCAGCCGCATCCCACACCCCACAGGGGGTCGCCGGTCAGGGCGGCATCGCCTATGAGCGCGACGCCGGGGGCCGAGGGCTTGCGGCTGTGCAGCGGGTAGTTGACGGCGCCGGTGATCTTCGTGATGCGCTGGGCGGAGTCGATGGGCGGCGCCTCGGGCAGGGCACGGACGAACGCGAAGAAGCTGCCCTCCAGGTCTTCACGTGAGGCAGGCAGCCACTTCTTGCCGGGGAGCACCGCGATGACCGTCACGCCGTCCTCGTTGGGAAACCCGTACGCCATGTCGGGATCGAGGAACCATGTGTGGCCGAGTCCTCCCTGCAGCGGGAGGTCGCGGAAGTGAGCGAAAGTAGCCGAACCGCCCGTTCTCGTACTGCCGGCCGGGCACCCCGGCGAACCTCGCCACGGCCGAGTCCTTGCGTCGGCGCCGACGACCAGACGGGCGCGGATCTCGCGCTCACCCTGCGGCGTCGACGCGCACGCCCACCGTCCGCCCGGCTTCGCGAACCGGCCCGGTCACCTGGTGGCCGAAGAGAAGATCGACGCCCGGTGTCCGGTCGGCAAGCTCCCCATAAGGTATTGCCGTTCGCGGGAGTGCGCAGCGCCATACTTTGTCAGGCGCATGACGCATCATGCAGAGCGCTCGGGGTCTCCGATGTCGAGGTGGACGCTGCCGTCCGTGGAGCGCACGTGGCGCCCGCCGCCGTGCCCCGCCGTCTCTGGTGCGTCGCCCTGAGGGAGTGTCAGTGGGGGCTTCTATCCTGGTAGGACAGGGTGTGGGGAAGCTGACGTGGGGGTCGTCATGCCTGAATGGCCGCTTGCTGTGCTGAATCCCGCCGGTCTGTTGGGGGGTGGGCACGTGCGTGTTCCTGATCTGGGCGAGGCTCGGGACGGACCGGCCGGTGGAACACCACTCGTCGATGCCCAGCAAATGCAAGGGCCCCGAGGGCGGGGGGCGCAGGTGGTCCGGAGCGAGCGAGGCCGCCATCACGTACCGCCCGGGGGCGAGCAGTGACAGCAGCGGGCGCAGGCACTGCGGATCCGGCGGTTCGGCCTGACCGGTCCGCGGATCGGGCACGAGGCCGGGGGCGCCGAGCCACTCGGTGAGGTACTTGACCTCCGACAGCCCGGGCGCGCCCGGTCCTGCGCGGGCCGCCAGCCAACCCAGTGTGCCGCAGCCGTCGTTGGCCTCCAGGACCGCCGGATCGCCCGCGAGCAGGAGCAGGCTGCCGCGCTCGTCGCCGAGGATTTCGATGACGCCGTGCCCGTCGGGCACGTCGAAACACACGGAGCGGGGAGGCGGAGGCGGCCGTCTGATCACCTGTCGATCGTACGGTGGGGGCCCGGCAGCGGCGTTCGTCATGCCCCCTGGCTGTTGACCAGCAGGAGGTGGCGCTCGTCCGGGGTGAGGCCACCGCGCACACCGTGCAGGACCCGGTCGGCGAGGGCGTGGCGGCGGCACGGGAGGCGGACCGGGCAGCGGTGGCAGACGGCCTTGGCGGCCTCTTCGCGCTGGCGAGCGGCCTCGGCCGGCTCGTTCGCGCCCCGCTCGAAAACCTCCCGCTCCCCGGAGCGGCACGGTCCGTCGAGCAGCGCGTCGTGTCGGGGGTCGAGGAGTACGTCCGTACGGGGGTTGTCGGTCACGCCCGGGTTCCTTCCGGCAGGGGCGGCCCGTGGTGACCGCCTGTGCCGCTCGTATCACCGGAACCGGCGGGTTCATGCACGGGTGGCACTGCGCAGTACGTGCGGATCCCGCCCGGCGTAGCCGGTCGCAGCCGTGCGGGGCGGTCCTCCTTGACCGAAGGAATCCCCTCCCCCGCCCCCGCATCACCTCATCCGTCGCTGACGGCGACGGGCAGCAGCCGACAACCGGGCCGAGCAGGCCGGGGACCTGCGGTTTCCCGGTGGACGGGTGGGTGCTCGCTGCCGTAGTTTCCCTCTGCGCGCTCATCCCCGGGCGTATGCTCACCGTACCCGTGGGGGGGTTCACAACGTCATGTCCTCGTCCCATCCGAACGTTCTCCGCCCTCGCCCGCCGCTGGCCCATCCGGCCCCCAGTCCCGGACGTGCCTTGCTCGGGGTGCTGCACGCCGTGCTCACGGCGGCCGCGGCAGGCGACGCCCTCTCCCTCTACGCCGGTTTCCGGGCGCACCTCGCGGTGGAGGGGGACGGCGAGTTCGCCTATATCCCCGAGGAGCGGTGGGCGGCGTTGAACACGATGTTCGCCAGGGTCGAGCAGTTCCAGGTGCTGACCGTGCTGGTGTGCGCGGCCGTCTTCATCATGTGGTTCCACCGCGTCCGGCTGCGGGCCGGCATGCTGGCGCCCACCGCGTTCCGTCGGGGTCCGGGCTGGGCGATCGGGGGCTGGTTCATTCCGGTGGCCTGCCTCTGGCTGCCGTACCGGATCGCCAACGAGGCCTGGACGGTCGGCCTTCGGGGTGCCAAGGGCCCCTTCTGGCCGCTGAACCTCTGGTGGGCGTCGTTCGCCGGCTCGCTCGTGCTGGGCCGGTACGCGAGCGTGAGCTACCGGCGGGCCGAAGACGTGGGTCCCTTCCTCGACGCGGTGACCGTGGGCATGGCGGCCGACGCCCTGAGCATCGTCGCGGCGGCCGCGGCCGTGCTCTTCGCGGCACGCCTGACCCTCATGCTGGACGACGAGGGGGACCCGGCCGCCCGCCGGTGAGCCGACGGCTTCCGGTGTTCAGCGGGTCACGGTAGCCGCCGGTACGTCCCCGCACGGGAATCGACGTGCCCGGCCTGCAGCCACACCACTTCGGTGTCCCGGTCCTCGGCGAGCGGTCCGCCGTCGCGGCTGGTGCCGCGATACGACCAGGCGCCGCGCTCGGGTACCGGGACGCCGCGGGCCACGCCCATCCGCTCAGGCGCGGTCATCGACGCTCAAGTCATCGGCGGGCAGGGCACCGGTGGGCCGGTACCGGCTGCGGTACGCGCCCGGCGGCATGCCCTCCCACCGGGTGAAGGCACGGACGAGGGCCGTCGCCCCGCTCAGGCCGACGAGCGGGGCGATCCGGTCCAGGGGCAGGTCCGTGGTTTCCAGCAGCCGCCTGGCCCGGCCGTGGCGGGCGGTGTCGAGGAGCGCGCGCCACGTCGTGCCCTCCGCGTGGAGGGCCCTGCGCAGGGTCCGGACGCTGAGGTTGAGCTGCCGGGCAGGGCCCTCGGGCCCCGCGTCCGCGAGCGCGGCGTGCTCCAGCCACTGCCGGACGCGCTCCGCGGCGGTCGGGGCCGCCGCAAACAGCTGGTGCAGGAGGCGGTCGGCGTAGGCCCGGTGCAGGCCGTTGAGCACCGGGGCGTAGAGGGGGCGGCGCCGGTCGAGGTCCTCGCCGGTGACCGTGATCGCGTTCTCCGGGGTGTCGAAGGTGACGGGGCAGCCGAGGACGCGGGCGTACGGTTCGGCCGCGCCCGCCCGGGGGTGGGCGAACGACACGGCCACGGGCGTCCAGTCGTCGCCCGCGATCCAGCGGGCAGCCCGCACCATGCTGCTGACGACCGCTTCCACCTGCTGGGGGTGCATGGCGGGCGGGCCGACGGTCGGCCGGTAGCAGATGCGGCCGAGGCCGCCCAGGCGGCGCAGGGTCACCGTGCCCGCCTGGCTCACCAGGGGGTGGTAGCGCTCGGCCGCCCGCGCGGCGTCCGCGAGGCTGGCGCAGGTGAGGATCAGGTGGCCGAGGATGTGCAGGCCGTCTGGCCGGATGCGGTCGCCCACGAGGAGTCCGGTGTGCGGGCCGGCGTCACGGGCTGCCAGCACCTCGTCCCACAGGGCGCGCATCTCGCCGTACTCCAGCCGGTCCGTGGGCATGGCCCAGGAGTCGGACCCGCCGTGGCCGGCCTCGGCCGTCGCGCTCAGGACGGCGAGGGCGTAGGAGGCGTTGACGGAGGGGCCGGTGAGTGAGGGGGCTCGGGGGTGGACACGGCCGTCAGTCAATGCGGGCGCATAACCCCCGTCAATAGGGTCGGACGCTTCGTGAAAGGGATGGGGATGAATCGACGAAGAGCCTTGGGACGGAGCCGGTACCGGTACCTCCTGATCGGCCTGGTCCTCGCACTGGTGACGCCGGCCCTCGGCCCCGCGGCCGCCGGCGCGCCGGCCGCGCCGGCCGGGCCGGCCGGGCCGCAGTGGTGGGAGCCCGTGGCGCGCCCGGCCCCGGACTCGCAGGTCAACGTCACCGGGGCGCCGTTCACCGGGGCCGACGCCCAGGGCCGCGTCCGCGGATACGTGGACGCCCATGTCCACCTGATGTCCGACGAGGGCTTCGGAGGGCGGCTGGTCTGCGGAAAGGCCTTCTCCGCCGCAGGGGTGGCCGACGCGCTGAAGGACTGCCCCGCGCCGGTCGCGGGGGGCCGTTCGGGGGCGGCCGTTCGGGGGATCCGGGGACCTGACGGGCCCTTCTGCGGCCGTCGGCGGGCACCTCTTCGACACAACGAAAGAGGTGCACGATGCCGCTTTACCTGTCGAGGTTCAGCTACACCCCGGAGACGTGGGCACGGCTGATGAGCCACCCCGAGGACCGTGCGACGGCCGCCAGGTCCTACATCGAGTCCGTCGGCGGGAAGCTCCACGGCTTCTGGTACGCCTTCGGCACCCACGACGGTTACAACCTGTGGGAGGCCCCTGACAACGTTTCCATGGCCTCGGTCGCGCTGGCGATCAGCGGGGGCGGGGCACTCAGCTCGTTCGAGACGACCGTGCTGCTCACCATCGACGAAACGCTGGACGCGCTGCGCAATGCCGAGCAGATCCGGTACCGGCCTCCCGGCCAGCAGCAGTGAGAGCTACCGGCCCCGGCGCCGGCGGCGCTCAGCCGATCGGCTGCCGGGACTCGGCGCGCACCTTGAGGGTGGCCTCGGCGAACGTGGCGAGGTCGACGGAAGCGGGCTTCTGCTGCGCCGTCTCCGGGGTGACGAATCCGACCGAGGCGCCGGTGTTCGCATCCGCCCAGGCGCACATCGGCAGGGAGCCCTCGGCCCCGCCCTGCTGCACGGTCAGCACCTGACAGGACAGGGTGATGTCGGAACCGACGGGCGTGATGTCCCTCGCGGGGACCGCCACCGTCGCGCCCTCGGAGTCTTCGGCTCCCTCAAGCATCTTCTTGCGCGCGCTCGCGGGATCCTTGAACCGGCCGTACATGCCCGAGATGACGAGGGCGCCCGTTCCCTGCGGGGACTTGGAGGTGTACTGGCCGACGACCGGCTTCGGGTCGCGGATCCTGGAGTCGTACGTGCCCTTCAGGGCTTCCTCACCGGCGGTGGCCGAAAGGTCCTGGTCCAGCTGGTACTCGCCGTCCAGGAGGGTCTTGGGAACGGTGAGGCGGTGGGTGGCCTCGGGGAAGCCGCCGGCGGCTCCGGTCAGCAGGTTCACCGCGAACCCGAGGACGCCGAGCACCACCAGCGAGCCCACGGCGATCCCGATCACCATGCCCGTCCGGTTCCTGCGCTGCGGCGGACCCATCGGGGGCTGCCCCCATGCGCCTTGGCCGGAGTACGACTGCGGCGGGTACGGCTGGCTCGGGTAGGACTGACCCGGGTACGGCTGGCCCGGATACGGCTGGCCCGGGTAGGGCTGTTGGGGGGCGGGCCGCGGGGACCCGTACGGGCCGGGGTGCTGCTGGGGCGGGGGCGTACTCATGCCCGAACGCTACGTCAGCCCGGCCACCCGCAGCCGGCGAGGGGTCAGCTCTCGCTCTGCACCAGGCTGAAGAGGACCCGCTTGTTCTTGTCGGCGAAGGCAGGGTCGGCCCGTTCGAGCTTGACCCGCACGCTCGCGCCGAGCTTGAGGTCGGCGGCGGCGGACGTGACGCTGCCCAGCACGGCGGGCTCCGCCAGCTGAACCTGCCCCTCCCGCGGGTTCGGTCGGGTCTCTTCCGCGTCCGTGTCGACGACCACGGCGTCGAAGGCTGCTCCCACCCGATCCATGAGCAGCGCCGCCTCCACCAGGTCCACGGACTGCCGGTCCGCCGCACCCCCCTTCGCCTTCGCCATCGTGTCCGGCAGGCCGTCCAGGGCAGCGAGCACCCACTCCGGCGCCTCTTGGTCCGCGCCGGCGGCCACGCACACTTCGCCGGCGTACCGGTCGACCAGGCGCCTCAGCGGCGCCGTGCAGTGCGTGTACGGTGCCGCGATCGCCGCGTGGACCGTCTGCGCGGGGATGTGGTCGTGGTCGGGGAAGTACCGGTAGACCGATTTCAGCAACAGGGCCCCGGCCGCCTCGTGGAGGAAGGCCGCGTGCTGGTGGTCGTGCGGATTCAGCGAGCGGATCAGCTCGGCGTACGACACGTGGTGCGGCCAGTCGATGCCGAGGCCCTGGGCGATCCGGCGCAGGCGCGCGACCTCGTGCGTCGGGGCCTGCTCCTGGGTCCGCAGGATGCCAGGACCGCCGGTCAGCATCATGGTGGCCGCGGCCATGCCGGTCAGGAGGGAGATCTGCTCGTTCCAGCCGTCCACGGGCAGTGCGGCCCGGTAGTTCAGCCGGAACGATCCGTCCTCGAACGTGACCTCCTGGTCCGGCAGGCTGAGCGAAATGCCGCCGCGCTCGGCCTCGACGGCCTCACGCAGGGTGCCGATGTCGCGCAGCAGGGCGACGGACTCCTCGGCGGTGCCGGAGTCGATGGCCTGCTGGACGCCCGCGTAGTCGAGTCTGGCCTTGCTGCGGACCAGGGCGCGGCTCACGGACGACCTGGTCACCTCGCCGTGGGCGTCGAGGTCGTGCTCCCACAACAGGGCGGGGACCTTCTGGTTCGGCAGCAGGCTGGCCGCGCCCTCGGAAAGGACGGGCGGGTGCAGCGGCACTTTGCCGTCGGGGAAGTACAGCGTCACGATCCGCTTGTGGGCCTCGGCGTCCAGCGCGTCGCCGGCGGTGACGAAGGCGGCCACGTCGGCGATGGCGTAGTGCACGCGGAATCCTCCGCCGGGCCGCCGCTCAAGGTACATGGCCTGGTCGAGGTCCTTGGACCCGGGCGGGTCGATCGTGAAGAGCGGCAGGTCGGTGGCGTCTTTGTCGGGCAGCCGGGGCGCGCGGGCGGCTGCCTCGGCCGCCGCGAGCACGGGATCGGGGAAGACCGTGCGGGCCTGCAGATCGGTCCGGAGCTTGTTCAAGGCGGTGGCGAGCGCGGCCTTGGCCGCTTCGGACATGCGCATCGGGCGGCGTGGCATGCCCCGAGCGTAGGGCGGCGGTCGCGCCCCGGCACGGCGGGCGATCCGTCCGGGTGGAGCCGGGCCCCGGTGGAAGCCGGGCGCGCCGCCGCCGGTCGGCGCGCGGGGGTGTGCCCGGCCCGTGGTGGGCCGGTCAGGCGCCCACGCCGAGGACGGTACGGATCAGTGTGCGCTGGGCGTCGGACAGACAGGGGTCCTGGAGGTCGAGTACCTCGTCGTCGACGGTGATCCGGTAGCGGTAGCCGTCCGCGACGGGCGTGACGGCCCGCTTGGCGAGCTCCTCGAGGGCCGCGGCGTCCGTGCGGCCGGACGTGTCGAGTGCGCTGAGCTTCTCCTGGCCGGCGAAGCCTCCGGAGCGGGTGACCGTTATCAGCATGGCCGTTCCTTCCTGTTCGCTGGGGTGGCACACGGTCTGCGCGTCGGCAGCCACTGCCGCGCATGCCCCGAAGCGCGGCCCGCTGTCACCCGGCAGGGCCCGTTCCCCACAAACGTCCGGAAAACGCCGCTGCCCGGCCGTAGTTGCCGGAACCGACCGGATCAGGGAGGTGTCGTGCAGGCGTGCAGGCGGCACACGGACCCGGCCGGTCAGAGGGAGCGCTCGACGCGGGCGAGCCAGTCCGCGAGGAGGGCGCGCAGGAGTTCCGGTTGCTCGTGCGGCAGGGCGTGTCCCGCGTCGTCGACCACGGCGAGCGAGGCGTGCGGGTAGTGGTGGACGAGGTCGACGGCTGCGGCGTAGCCGACCGTCGAGTCCAGCCGCCCGGCCACGACCGCCGTCGGGCCCGGGTACGCGGGCGCGCGGCCGGGTGTCAGAGCCCAGCGTTCGCCGATGCGCCTGAGCGCCGCCTCGTCGACGAGCGCCGCGGCCGGCTCGACGTGGCGTCGGTACCGTTCGAGCATCTCCGGTGTCTGGATCACGAAGTAACTCCGGAAGACGTCGTCGCCGATCTCGCCCGATCCGGCGACCACCCGGTGGTCCGGGACGTCGCGCACGCCGGGCAGCAACGGGCATACGAGCGCCAGGCCGGCCACCCGCGCCGGCCGCCGGGCGGCCATCGCCTGTGCGAAGTACGCGCCGGCCGAGTGGCCGACGAGGAGGTACGCGGTCCCGCCCGTGACCGCGTCGGCGAAGCGGAGCAGCGTGTCGACGACGTCGTCCGCGCTGCGCAGCGTCGCGGGGGCGGCCGTGCGGCCCATTCCGGGAAGGTCGGGGTAGACGCGCCGCAGCCCCGCGACACCGTCGAGAACCGGCTCGAAGCAGGCTTCGGCCTCCCGGTGGTCGACTCCGGCGCCGTGGAGCACCAGCACGGGCCGGCCGGTTCCGTGCTCCACGCAGTGGACCACCACCTGACCTGCTCGGGTCTCCATCCCCTCATGCTAGTGCCTGTATCGAGTTGCCCCGCGGGGCAACTCGATACAGGCCCTAGTGCCGGGTCCGCAAGGTTTGCCCGGGCCGCGGCGTTCGGTGGCATGGCATCGCGAGGCGGAGGACCACGGGTCGTACTGGACGTGCGCGAGTGGACTTTCGCGGTCCCGGCACTGGCCACGCAGGACCGGTCGTCCCGAGAGCGGATCGGGCCGGGCCTTGCCCACGGTCCTCCCAGAACGTCTGGTTTTCGATCTCCACCGGGGAACACCGCTCGCCGTCCCGTCAGTTCAAGGGGTGGAACCGGGGGCGAGCCCGCACGGCCCGTCCCCGACCGGCACACCATGGGCAAGGAGAAGCAGTGCGCATACTCTTCACCGGCCCGGCCTCGGCCGGGCACCTCTTTCCGATGATCCCGACGGCGCAGGCCTTACGCGCCTCCGGCCACGAAGTGTTGTTCGCCGGCTCGCAGCCGCTGCACCAGTTGCGCCAGGCGGGTTTCCCGCTCGTCGAGATAGGCGACGGCCGCAGTATCCGGGACGTGTTCGAAGCGTCCACGGACGAGGAGGTGCGTTACGTCGCGCATGACCTGACCCCTGACCAGATCCTCGACCGGGCGGCGCACGGCTTCGCGCTCGTCTCCCGTTCCACCGTGGGCGGTCTGCTCGAAGCCGCCGAAAGCTGGCGCGCCGACCTGCTGGTCTACGACTCCTTCCAGGCCTCTGCCCCACTGGTCGCGGCCAAGCTCAAGATCCCGTCGGTGATCCAGAACTTCGGCGTCACCTCCGGCCACGACATGGTCGGCCGACTCGCGGCCAACTTCACCGAGGCGTACGAGACGTACGGGGTGGACGGCCCCGCGGAGTCCACCGCGCTGAACATCGTCCCCGCCTCCCTTGGCGGCGACCCGGGCGGCCTGCGGATGCGCTACGTTCCGTACAACGGGGGCGGCATCGTTCCCCTCGAACTGCTCCGCCGCGGTACCCGCCCGCGCGTGGCCGTCACCCTGGGCACGGTGTTCTCGGAGCTGGACGGCGTCCGCGCCATCGTCCGCCTGGTCGAGGCGGCGGCGTCGGTGGACGCCGAGTTCCTGCTCGCGGTGGGCAATGCCGACCTCGCGCCGCTGGGTACCCTTCCGGACAACGTCCGCCCGCTGCCGTGGGTCCCGCTGGCCGAGCTGCTGACCGCCTCCGACGCGCTGATCCACCACGGCGGCTCGGGAACCCTGCTCACCGCTCTCCAGGCCGGCCTGCCCCAGCTCCTGCTCCCCCAGGGTGCCGACCACTTCACCAACGCCGATGCCCTCACCGCGACGGGCGCCGCCCTGCGTTCCACCTCCGACGAGGTGGATCCCGCGCTCCTCACACGGCTCATCGCCGACCCGGCCCTGCACGAGGCCGCCGAACGCCTCCGTGCGGAGAACGCCGCACTGCCGAGCCCGGCCGAAACGGTCCCCGCCCTGGAGGCCCTGGCCGCCGCCTGAGCCTCGCCACACGATCGGCGAGGCCCGAAGGAGCCCGGACGGGGAACTCCGTCCGGGCGCCGCGGGCGGTCCGCCCCTGATCGGCGAAACACTCCGTAAGATCCGCTGGTGCTGTGGCCGGTACACCGCGGCGTGGCTGGCTGTCCCGGATGGACGGGGCGGCGCTGGAGAGGGCCGTGGGCACGCCGAGCACGGGCATCCCGGCCGGAACACGCTTCACCCGGCTGCGGTCAGGAAGAGGTGGTCGACGCCGTGAGCGCGGCGAGTCCCCCGAGGACCTGGGCCGCCGGGGCCGGGTCGACCAGCCACTTCAGGTGGCTGCCCGCCAGGGTGTGGACCTCGTACGGGTTGTCCGGCGTCAGGGCGTCGCCCTCGCGGATCAGCCGGTCCTGCAGGGCGAGCGGCAGACTCGCGTCGTCGGCCAGGCGTACGAAGGTCTTCGGGATCGTGCCCCAGGTCGCCGCCTGCGCCCGGTCGGCCGGAGTGCCGACGTCGAGGTTCTCGTCGGGCTGGAAGGTGTTGAGGAAGGTCAGGAACTCCTCGTCGGTGCCGTCGGCGAGGAAGGCCGCCTTGAACGCGGTGAGGGCCGCGGGATCCGCCGTGCGGAAGTTGACGCGCAGCAGGCCGAGTTCCGCGGGGTTCCCGGCCAGCGCCAGACTCAGGGAGGCCGCGTCGACCGTGGCCATCTCCGGTTCGGCGTAGTAGTCGCCGACCTCCAGGTCGACCGGGGCCCAGGCGGCGACGTAGACGATGCGGTCGATCAGGTCCGGCCTTGCGTTGGCGGCGGCGGTGGCCGTGATTCCGCCGCGGCTGTGCGCAACGAGGATCACCGGGCCGTTCTGCTTGGCCCGTTCCAGGATGCCGATCAGGTGCTTGGCGTTGTCGGCGAGCGTGACGCCCCGGATCGATCCGGGCGCCGCGGCGAGGCCTTCGAGGTCCTGCGGCGCCTGATAGGCGCGCTGGTAGCTCGCCGCGAAGCCGTGGCCTGGGAGGTCGACGGCTACGGAACGGTGGCCGAGAAGGCCGAGTTCGGCCTGGAGCGGGGCGAAGGAGAAGGAGTTCGCGAAGGCGCCGTGAACCAGCACGAACGTCGGGGTCGGCTGCATCTGTCTGATCGCTCACTCTCTATCGGCTACGAGGAATCGCCGGGAGACCGGTGGGCATCGGGTGGCAGCGAGCTCCTGCCGGAGTCCCCTCGGGACAGTACGCAGGGAATGATCGTCAGACCAATCGGTACGGAGCCGTCCGCTTCCGGGCATCTCGTCGGGGGTCAGGGCATCTCGTCGGGGTCGCAGCTGGCCCGGCGGAGCCCGATCGTGCGCAGAGCCCGCATCAGGGCCTCGAAGTCCCCTTCGCGCACGACGTGGACGGCTCCCTCGACCTCAAGGCCCGACACCGCACGGGGCACACGCGCCGAGGGTGTCCGCAGGACCACCCCGCTCGGCGGGTCCAGGCCCCGCACGCCGCGGAACACGCGGAGGACCTCACGGTCCGAGTCGATGCTGTCGACACCGGCAGGCAGGGACAGGACGGTGATGTCGGGCAGCAGGACCCGGGCGTGCGCGAGCGCGATGTCGGAGTCGTCGGCGTGCGACACGACCTGGAAGTGCGGGTTGCGCTGGATGCCGGAGCGGAGCAGTTCCAGTTGCTCGCCCTCCGGCACGCCGACCACCAGCACGGTCATCACCCTTCCCATCGTGCTTTCAGGCGCGGCGCGGGGCGACCCGAGAGGAATGGAGCGAGGTGGGCAGGTGTGGGCGCGGTGGCTGCCTCAGACCGCCGCCGCCTCCGCCTCGTCGACCGGCTTCGTGCGCGGGGCCCCGAGGTGCGAGGCCGCCTCGGCGGCGGTGTACGAGGAGGCGAAGGTGAACGCGCGCGGCGACGGTCCGTGCGCTCGCAGGTCGCCCAGGCGCTCCAGCGCCTCGCCGACGGTCGGCAGGTGCCCGGCCGGCACCCACCAGAGCACCAGGTGCGCCTGGACGTGCCGCTCGAACCATTCGCGACGGCGCCGCACCACCTCCAGGTGCCCGCTGCGGTAGGCGAAGTCCCACAGCGCCTCCCGGGTCTCCCACACCGACAGGTTGACGATGACGTCCTCGCCCGCCGGGCGCAGTCCGGTGGCGTCGGCCTCGCCCTCTCCCACGAGCCGCCACACGAAGCCGGGCGCTCCGTCCGCGGCGGAGTTGACCGGATCGAGCAGCTCGACGAAGGGCGCGATGCGCGGGTCGTCGAGGGGGTGGAGGAGCGTGGAGACGTTGAGCTGGGCGAGGTGGAAGGCATGCGCGGGTGTGGTCATGGCCTCATCCCAGCACGCACCCCATTTCTATGTCAATGCTCATTGTTTTTAGAAGCTTCGACCACGACGCAGCACTCCCCCGGCCGGGCGTCCATGCGGGCACGGACCGGACCGTCGACGCCGAGGAGCCCCTCCAGCAGGGCGAGGTTCATGCCACAGACGAGCGGGGGAAAGCGTTCGGCGACGGCATGGAAGGGGCAGTTGCGCATACGCACGACGCGCCCCCGGCCGCCCCTTCCCTCCTCGCGACCGTCGCCACCGTCGCCGACTTCGCCGCCTTCGCCGCCTTCCAGGTGCGGTTCGTAGCCGCGGGAGGCCAGCACCTCCATGGCCTCTTCGAGTCCACCGCAGGGCTCCGTCGCCCCGCGGAGGGACTCGCCCCGACGGCGCGCGGCCGCGCAGAGCCCGGCATCCAGCCCGGCCTCCTCGGCGGCCTCGGCGAGCAGCTCGGCGGCGGTGCGGTAGTCGCGGGCGGGCAGCGAGACCGACCGCTCGACGCGCGCCCGCGTGTACACCTTGGCCGGGCGGCCCGCCCCCGGACCCGAGCGTCCGGTCAGGCGACGGCTGCCGCTCTCCAGCAGCCCCGCCTCGGCCAGCCGGTCCAGATGGTGCGCGGCGAGCGTCCGCGCCACCCCGGCCGCCTCGGCCGCCTCATTGCGCCCGACCTCGCGCCCCTGGGCGGCCACGTACTCGTACAGTCGGCGGCGCACCGGGTCCTGCAGCACCGCGATCACATCGATGTCCTCCACCCTGCCATTCTAGAAACAACACGGGTTGGAGATAGAAGGCAGACGCGACCCGCTCCGCGGGTTCGGCGACCAGGGTCGAGAACCTGCTGGAGTCGGGGCCGAGTCGCTCCGCGAGAACGGTGTTCCCACCGGCACGACACCGCCGACTCCACGCCGACGGCCTCCGGCCTACGGTGCGGGGGGCGTCTGTTCCTGCGGGGCGGCCGGCAGGCGGCAGGAGGGCGCGGCGTCGTCTTCCTCCGTGCGTGGCCAGTGCCGCCCTTCGAGGGCCTCGGCGCTGCGGTTGAGCCGGACGAGGGCGTCCGCCAGCTCCCGCACGTCCTCGGGGGACCAGTCGGCGACCACCCGCGCCAGACAGGAGCGGTTGACCTCACGGTCCCCTTCGAGCCGGCGCCCGCCTTCGGCGGTGATGCGCAGCTTGCGGGCCATGCCGCCGTCCGGATCCGCGACGCGCTCGGCCAGTCCGCAGCGCAGCAGCGCGGCCGTCTGGCGGTTCACGGTCGAGGTGTCGAGGCCGAAGGCCTCCGCCAACTGTCCGATGGACATGGGGCCTTGGGTGTCGATCCGGCTGAGCAGCAGGTACGCGGACCGCTCCAGGCGCTCGGCGTCGCGCTCGCGCCGAGCCAGCACCTGGTGCCGCGAGAGCAGCATCAGCTCCCGCTCCAGTTTTTCCAGCACTGCGCCTCCCGCTCCCTTCCGGCGCTCCATTATCGCGGACCGGCGGGCCGGTGGACCTCCCCGGTCCGGGCCCCGTAGCAATATGCATGATACATAGCGTGTGTACTATGCACTCCTCGTTGTCGCCCGACGAACCCCTGCCTCACACCGGAGGACCCTCATGTCCGTCACCACGTCCACCGCCTCCCGCGCGGCCGAGATCCTCTCCCGGCCCGTCACGCTGAACGGTCTGACCGTCCCCAACCGCATCGCGATGGCGCCGATGACGCGGATGTTCTCCCCCGGCGGCGTGCCCGGCGAGGACGTGCAGGCGTACTACGCCAGCCGGGCCGCCGCAGGCGTGGGCCTGATCGTCACCGAGGGCACCTACGTCGGTCACGACTCCGCCGGGCAGAGCGACCGGGTGCCGCGGTTCCACGGCGAGGAGCAGCTGGCGGGGTGGGCGAAGGTCGCCGCGGCCGTGCACGAGGCCGGCGGCACGATCGTTCCGCAGCTGTGGCACATCGGCATGGTGCGCAAGCAGGGCGAGGCCCCGTACGCCGACGCGCCCGCCGTCGGCCCCTCCGGCATCCGCGTCGACGGCACCGAGGGGACCGGCAAGGCGATGACCCGCACCGACCTCGACGATGTCATCGGCGCGTTCGCCGACGCCGCCGCGGCCGCCGAGCGGATCGGCTTCGACGGCGTCGAACTGCACGGCGCCCACGGCTACCTGCTCGACCAGTTCCTGTGGGAGCGGACCAACCGCCGCACCGACGCGTACGGCGGCGACGCGGTGGCCCGTACGAAGTTCGCCGCGGAGATCGTGGCAGCGGTGCGCGACCGCGTCTCGGCCGGCTTCCCGGTGATCTTCCGCTACTCGCAGTGGAAGCAGGAGGCCTACGACGCCCGGCTCGCGCAGACCCCGCAGGAGCTGGAGGCGATCCTGACCCCGCTGGCCGCGGCGGGCGCCGACGCGTTCCACGCCTCCACCCGGCGCTACTGGATCCCGGAGTTCGAGGGCTCGGACCTGAACCTGGCGGGCTGGACCAAGAAGCTCACCGGTCGGCCGACCATCACGGTCGGCTCGGTCGGCCTCGACGGCGACTTCATCCGCGCTTTCGCCGGCGAGGGTGCGGCGCTCGGCGACATCGACAACCTCCTGGACCGCATGGAGCGCGACGAATTCGACATGGTCGCCGTCGGCCGGGCGCTGCTCCAGGACCCGCAGTGGGCGGCGAAGGTCCTCGGCAACCGCTTCGACGAGCTGAAGCCGTACGACGCGGCAGCCCTCCGTTCGCTCAGCCGCTAGCGGCAAGCCGCCTGGCTGCCCATACCCCGGGACGCCGGTTCCACCGACGCCCCGGGGCGCTTCGGCTCAGACGTGGCGCTTGCTGCGCGACAGCCCTTCCCGCATCGCGCGCTTCGATGCGGTACGCGCCGACGCGCGGCGGGCCGGTCGCCGTCCGGCTCCTCGCGGGCCGGGGCGCAAGCGGCACGCCAGCGCCCTCGCAAATCCCGCGGAGCCCGGCATGCCGTATGCGTGTTCGGTTAGGCTAACCTCGTTTGACGCGTCTGTGTACCGGGCCAGGGCCGGGTGCCGCAGGAGGCAACCCAGACGGCGGAACGCGCAGAGGCAGGGCGCAGGTGAGAGGTGGTGACCGGGCTTGTGCGCGTCGTACGCCCGCCGGGGCGGGCCGGCCATGCCGGTGATGGGCATGCCGGGGTGCGGTCCGGAGTTCGGGACGATGCCCCGTGGATAAGATCGCGCTCACGGCCGGCGCCCTGTATGTCATCGTCCTGCTCCGCGCCGGAGGGACGTTCGCCGTCGGGTGGCTCGCCGGCGCCGGCGCCCGGCGCAGCCGGCTCGCCGGGCGGATCTCCACGCCGAAGTTCCAGCGCGCCGAGCGGGCGATCCAGCGGTGGGGCGCGCCGGTGGTGGCCGTCTCCTTCCTGACCATCGGCTTCCAGACCGCCGCCAACTTCCTCGCGGGCAGCATGCGCATGCCCCTGCCGCGCTACCTCCCCGCCCTGTTCGTGGGCGGAGCCGCCTGGGCTCTGATCTACGCGACGGCGGGGCTCGGCGTCCTCGAAGTACTGGGAAGGCTCTTCTCCCAGCGGCCGGCCCTGGGCGCGTCCGCCGTGGCCGTCCTCCTCCTCGCGGCGTGCGGGGTGGTGGTGTACCGCAGAAGAAGGGCGGCGCCGTCCTGCGGTGACACCGCGGCCGACGAGACGTAAGCCCGGCCGACGCGGCTGGGCCGAGGGGAGGAAGGCGGAAGCCTCCGGGGATGCCCGGCCCCTCTGGCGGACCGTGCCGAGGACGGTGTCCGGGCGGTGGAGCCGACCCCGCCGCTCTCGACACCTCAACCGGGCGCGGTGTTCGCGCAGCGAATCGAACATGTGTTGCAATGACGGGGTGGCGGCACCACTCCGGTTCCCCGACGATCTCGTCGCGCTACAGGCGGCGTGGCAGCGTACCTACGCCGAGCTCGCGCAGGTGCCCGTCGGAAGCGGGACGGCCCTGTTGCGGCGGCGGCTGATCGCGCTGTCCGGCCGTTTGTGCGCCCATCCGCACTGGGCCGCTCCCGCCGGCTGGCGGTACGGGGGCGTCGAGCTGCGGCGCGTCGCCCGCGAGGCCTCCGACGACTCCGTTCGGGCGAACAATCCAGCGAGCCCCTGCCCCTCGGGCCCGACACGGGCCATGGTCTGTTCCGAGAGAGCGGACTCGACGGACTCGGCGAAGGGCATGGAGCGTTGCATCTGAGGCGCATCAAAGCGATCGTGGCCGCGGCAGCACTGACCGTCCTGGCGGTCCCGGCCACCGCGGACGCCGCGGCGGTCGCCTGCGGCGGCGGAACGTCAACCGGCCGGGTGGCCGTCAACGGGTGCATCAGCGCCCAGCGGGGATCCGCCGGCCGGTTCCCCACGCGCGAGATCACGGCGTACATCAAGGCGCGCAACACCGGGAGCAAGGGAGTCAACGTCGCCTACGAGGCCTTCTTCCGCGTCGTCGACGGCGGTCACTGGGAGAAGCTGGGCAGTGGCCGCACCTACGTGCGCGCCGGGGAGTCCGTCGGCCCTCTCGAAGTGGGAAGCAGCACCCGGGTGTGCGGCCCCGTGAAGGTCGAGATCCGCGTTCACGCCCGGGCCGACGGCGCCGCCTGGAGCGGCTGGTCCCCCGCCGCGACGAAGCAGTGTCAGACCTGAGTCTCAGGCGGCGTTCCGGTCGTCCGCGCGAGCGGGTTCGCGCCGCATCGGCCACAAGGTCGGGCCGCCGCCCGGGAGTCGGATCTCGCCGGTGACGCGGAAGCCCAGCCCTTCGCAGAAGGGGATGTTGGTGATGTTGCTGGACTCCAGGTAGGCGGGTTGTCCGAGCCGGTCGCACTGGGCCAGCTGCTGGCGCAGCTGCGCCGAGCCGACGCCCAGCCACCGTACGGCGACGGCGCGGGCACGGGTCCACAGGACCGAACCGTCAGCGGCCCGGCACTCCACCGCCACGTCCCGGCGGGTGACGAGCACCCGGCCGTCACCGAGCCCCGCCACGTCCCGGACCGCGTCCTGGTCGTTGAGGGTGGTGGGCGGGGCGAGCCGGTCAGCCATGGTGCTCCGACATGTGGGCGAACGTCAGCCGGGCGAGGGTGTCGAGGGTTTCCGGTGTCGCGGCCGGTGCCAGGGTCCGCAATGACCGGGCGAAGGCGTCGGAGTGCGTGCCGAGCGTCCGCGCCTCCAGCGCCTGGGTCAGACGGGGGATCAGTTCGTAGTGGCAGTAGGGGTGCTCGGCTCCGATGAAGGCCAGCAGGCTTTCCTCGTATGAGCCGTGTTCGCCGTCGTACGCCCACGCGTCCAGGTCGAGCAGGAGCGGGAAGCGGGCCCGCACCTCCCAGGCGGCCAGCGGAACCTCGTCGTATCCGGCGGTCCCTTCGCGGTCGGAGAGCCGCAGCAGCATCGCGAGCGCGGTCATGAACTCGGGCACGGGTCTGGTTCCGGCGGCCGCGGTCCATGCCCGCCGCGCGTCCTGCGGGCACGTCGCGAAGAACTCCTCGCTGAACGTCGCGGCCATATGGTCGAGCTGGGAGGCGTGGGTCTGGACGGTGCCCCGCCAGGTCGCGTCCCAGTGGTTGGCCTGGGTGATCCGCGCGAGCCGCAGCACCTCCCACTCCAGCGCATCGGGTCCGCCGGCCGCGAGCCCGACGAGGTGTGCGATCGGTCCGCTGGCGTAGACGCCCTCAGGATGCAGTGCCACTCTTCCCCCTTCGTAGTCCGCGAACCATCCAACCGCCCCGCGGCGAGCGCCGTCGCGGCCGGGGGGGGAGGTCGGTCGCGCGCGTCGGCGCCACGGCCGGTCGGGGAGCATCCGGTTGCCGCTCGGTGTGTCTGCGCGACCGGTGCGGCCGGGCTCCCTTGAATGGGCAGCCTCCTACGGAAACGGGCACCGTATGACCCTCCGCGCACCGCACCATCCGCCGGCACCCGCTACGGGCCGGTACTCCCGCCGGTCAGTCCTCACGGGGGCGTTCGCCCTGGCCACCGCGGCGGCACTGCCCGCCGCGGCCGGGCGCGCGTACGCGGCCGCCGGCCCGGACATCATCGCCTGCGCCACCTGGGGTGCGCGGGCCGCGTCCGAGCCCGTCGTGGTCCTCGCCAACCGCCCGGAGCGGATCGTCGTCCACCACACGGCGACGGCGAACGTGACGGACTATACGAAACAGCGGGCCTTCGCGCTGGCCCGGGCGATCCAGACGTACCACATGGACGCTCAGGGCTGGATCGACACCGGTCAGCACTTCACCATCAGCCGTGGGGCGTTCGTGATGGAGGGCCGCCACAACAGCCTCGCGGAGCTGCGCACCGGCACACGCCAGGTGCGCGCGGCGCACTGCGTCGGGCAGAACACGGTGTCGATCGGCATCGAGAACGAGGGCACCTACACCTCACAGGCCCCGCCCGCCGCGCAGTACGCGGCGCTGGCCGACCTGTGCGCGCACATCTGCGACCAGTACGGCCTGCCCGCGTCCGAGATCTACGGGCACCGCGACTTCAACGCCACGTCCTGCCCGGGCGACCGCCTGTACGCCCTGCTGCCGAACCTCCGCAAGGACGTCGCCACCCGCCTCGGCACGACCCTGTCGGACCCGGAGGAGGACCCGGTGTGGGACCTGGTCCGCCAGGCCACCGGCCGGCCGGCCCCGACGCTCGGGGAGTACCTGCCGGCGGGCCTGCTGTCCTGACCGACTGTCCGCCAAACGAACACCCGCATGCTTTCGCCTGAGGAGCTGTGCGCGCCCGCCCGCCCGGATAGCGTCGGGGCGGGCGGCCGCTGCCGAGGCCCGTCCGCGCACCCGAAGGCAGGACCGAGATGAACCCTTTGGCCGCCCGCGGCCCGCACAGCGTCACGCTCGCCACCCGCGCCGACTGCAGCGTCATCATCCTCACCGGCGACATGGACCTCGACCACGTCGGCCCCTTGCGCACGGCGCTCCAGGAGGCGTGTACCGCTCCCACCGCTCCGGAGCGGGTCGTCGTCGACCTCTCGCGGCTCGACTTCTGCGACTCCGCCGGACTCAACGCCCTGCTCCACGCGCGATCCCTGTGCGAGCAGAACCGGCGGACCCTGACCCTCACCGATCCCGGCCCGCAGTTCCACCGCCTGCTGCGCATCACCGGCACCGACGCCCTGTTCGACCTCTCCCTCCCCGCAACCCCCGGCGGTTCGGCCGACGCGGCCCACTGACCATGGCCGTTCAGCCGGATCTCAGCGTGACGGAGGGCGACACGCCGTACTCCTGCCGGTAAGCGGCGGCGAAGCGGCCCTGGTGTGCGAAGCCCCATCGGCCGGCCACACCGGCGACGGTCGTGGCGCCCGCCGGGTCGGCGGACCGCAGCTCGGCATGGGCCCGGGCCAGCCTGACCGTACGGAGGTGGCCGAGGGGCGTCGTACCGGCGTGGCGGGTGAAGGCGTACTGCACCGCGCGCGGAGTGACCGGGATCGAGGCGGCGATGTCGGAGAGAGTGATGTCGCGGTGGGCGTTGGCCTCGATGAACGCGACGGCGCGGCGCAGGGTGTCGCTGTGCGCGTCGCGCGAGTCCCGCGGGGTGGCCGTGTCACCGCGGGCGGTGTTCGGCAGGGTCCCCAGGACCGTGGCTGCCAGGTGCTGGGCGGCGGTCGAGACGGCCAGCCCGTCGGGATCGGCGGACGCGGCACTGTCGTCGAGTACGTGGTCGCGGAGGTAGGCGACGGCCGCACCGAGCCGCCGGTTCTCGGCGGGGCCGACGGCCCGGGCGCCGGTGATCCGGACGTCCTTCCCACCGGGACCGGCTGCCACCCGGCCCAGCAGGTGGGGGTCGAACAGTGTGATCGTGTACCGGGCTTCGCGGACCTGCCCCGTGTACGGGCGGTCGTGCGGGGCCAGGAGGAAGGTCTCCCCGGGGCCGAAGACCTCCTCACGGCCGCCGGTGGTGTCCACGATGGTTCCGCTGTGCATCGTCACCAGGCACACCTTGCCGAGACAGCCGGCGTCGTAGCCCATCGTGTAGCCGAAGGACAGGCGGTCCACGCTCAGCCCGCCGGCCTCGGTACGGGAGATCCGCGCGCGGGTGTCCGCGGGGCGCCCGCCGATCTGCATGGGGGTGTACGCGGCGGACAGGAACGCCTCCGTGGCCTCCAGGTTCCCGCTTTCGAAGAAGAGGTTGGTCATCGGGCTCTCCCTCGCAGACGTTCGGCACGGCCTGCCGGCGGCAGGAGCCTCCAGTATGCGGTGGCCGGCGGCCGCGGCGGTGTCTCATGGATCATGCCGGGCTCGCGACCCTAGCCGCCGGGGCGGAAGGTCACCGGGAGGCTCAGGGGGCCGCGCAGGCCACCGGAGCGCCAGCGGATCTCGTCGGGCTCCACGGCGAGGGCGAGCCCGGGAAGTCGGCGCAGGGCGGTGCCGATCGCGATCTGCCCCTCCAGCCGGGCCAGCGGGGCTCCCAGGCAGTAGTGGACGCCGTGGCCGAACGCGAGGTGGGCGTTGTCCTGCCGGGTGATGTCGAGGCGGTCGGGGTCCGGGAACCGTGCCGGGTCGCGGTCGGCGATGGCCGAGGCGATCAGGACGGTCGCGCCGCGCGGGACGGTCACGCCCGCGATCTCGACGTCCTCGCGGGCGAAGCGGGCGATGCCGGGGCTCACGGGGCCGTCGTAGCGGAGGAACTCCTCGACGGCGCTTCCCAGGAGTTCGGGGTCGGAGCGCAGGAGGTCCAGCTGGCCGGGGTGGGCGAGCAGCATGGCGATGCCGCCGCTGATCAGGTTGACGGTGGTGATGTAGCCGGCGGCCAGCAGCAGGAACACCATGGCGATGAGCTCGTCCTCGCTCAGCCGCTGTTCCTCGTCCCGGGCGGTGATCAGGCCGCTGAGCAGGTCATCGCCGGGGTGGGCCCGTTTGGCCCGGATGAGGTCGGTGACGTAGGCGCGCATGTGCTGCCATGCCTCGTTCACGACGGCGGGGTCCGGCGGCTCGGCACCCCGCATGATCATGCGGTCGGTCCAGCGTTGGAACTCGTGTTGGTCGTCCACCGGCACGCCGAGCAGTTCGCCGATGACGGTGACGGGGAGCGGCAGGGCGAAGTCCGCGACGAGGTCGGCGCGGCCGGCCGGCGCGGCCGAGTCGAGCAGGCGGTCGGTGATGGCCTGGATCCGGGGCCGCATCTCCGCGACCCTGCGGGCGGTGAACGCCTTGGAGACCAGGCGGCGCAGGCGGGTGTGGTCGGGCGGGTCGCTGCGGAGCATGTTGCTCAGCATCGACTCGCGCTCGGTTTCGGGCAGCTGGGCCAGGAGCCGGCGGTCCGAGGCGTCGCGCACGTCGCTGCTGAGGCGGGGGTCGGACAGGGCCGCGAGTCCGTCCTCGTAGCGGGTGACGAGCCAGGCGTCCAGGCCGCCCGCGACGACGACGCGGCGTACGGGGCCGTCCTCGCGCAGTTTCCCGTAGAGCGGGAAGGGGTCGGCGAGGAAATCCTGGTCGGCGTAGGGAAGTAGGACCGGCCGTTCACTCATCGTGCCTCCCGGAATAGGTCACCCTCTCCATGGGAAGTGAGGATATGCGCCCGAGTCTCCATGAATGCTGCTTTTCGGTCATGGAGGACGAGCCGTCGCAACGGGATGACGGTTCGCCAACTGGGGGCGTCGGTGACAACCTGGCGGCCGCTCGATTTCCGATGGACGCACGATCTGGGCCAAGCCCACTGCGGAAAGTATGATCAAGAAATGGCTGACATGACCGAAACCACGCCAGGCTGGCTTACCAGTGACGAGCTGGACATGGCCAGGGCTCAGATGCCGATCCTGTACGTCGAGGCTGTTCCCGTGCGCGTGAACGACACCGGCGAAGTCACCAGTATCGGACTGCTCCTGCGGATCGGCGCGGAGGGAACGATCAGCCGGACGCTGGTGTCCGGCCGTGTCATGCACCACGAGCGGATCCGTGACGCGCTGCTGCGGCACCTGGAGAAGGACCTGGGTCCGGTGGCCCTGCCCCTGGTACCGGCTTCGCTCCAGCCCTTCACGGTGGCCGAGTACTTCCCCACGGCCGGCATCACCCCGTTCCACGACCCGCGGCAGCACGCGGTGTCCCTGGCCTACGTGGTGCCGGTGACGGGTGATTGCCGCCCCGGCAGGACGCCCTGGACCTGGTCTGGTTCAGCCCGCAGGAGGCGGCCTCGGCGGCCGTGCAGGGTGAGATGCCGGGCGGCCACGCGGTGCTGCTGAAGCAGGCCCTCGCGCACGTGGGACTCGCGTACTGAGCCGCGCCGCACCCTCGGCCGACGCTGTGGTCGGAAAGGTTCTCCGGGCACCGTGACCCGGTGAACCTTTCGGGCACCGCACTGGACTAGGAAGTCTGCGCCGGGGTGAAGTTCGTGAGGATCAGCAGCGTGTCGACCAGGTCTTCGGCGGGGGCTCCGGTGGCCAGGCGGCGCAGCTGCTGCCCGAACACCAGGGCCACGGCGGCACCGGCCAGGCGTTCGGGGTCCGGCACGCCCAGCTGGGTCAGGATCCGCGTGGCCAGCAGGTCGTAGGCGGCGAAGCACTCGGCCGCGGCGGCACGCAGCCGTTCGTCGCGGCCGGCCTGGACGTACAGCTCGAAGGGTGCGATGTGGCGGCTGTCGAAGGCGTTGCCGCCCGCGACCAGCGCGACCACCTCGGCCGCCCGGCCGATGTCGAAGTGCTCGTCGGAGCATTCGTCGGCGAGCGCCGTGAAGTGCCGGGTCTCCTCGGCCACGAAGTGCAGCAGGCTCTCGCGCAACAGCTCGTGCTGGGTGGCGAAGTGGTAGGTGACGGAGCCCAGGGAGACCGCTGCCTCCTTGGCGATCCGCCGGTTGGTGACGGCCGCGATGCCGTCCTGCCCGATGATCCGCAGTACGGCGTCGATGATGCTCTGGCGGGTGGCGGAAGCGGTGGGCATGTCCGCATTCTGCCCCATCGGCCGACGCGGCCGCCGCGTGGGGCCGGGGAGTTGGGGACGGGAGGGGTGTGGACAAGCAACCACGCGATCCCTACTGTTCGTTCGAACGAACAGTGGAAGAACGCCGCAACGCCGTACGGGAGTCGCCGTGGAGATGTCCGGATCGAACGTTCTGCTCACCGGGGCCACCGGAGGCATCGGCGCCGCCCTGGCCGCGCGCCTGACCGCGCAGGGGGCCCGCCTCACGGTCACCGGTCGGCAGGAGGCCGCGCTGGAAGCCGCTGCGGACGCCTGCGGGGCCCGGACCGTGCTCGCCGATCTCGCCGTCCGGTCGGATGTCGTGCGCCTCGCCGAGGCCTGCGCCGAGTCTGACGTTCTCGTCGCGAACGCCGCCCTGCCCGCCAGCGGCGACCTCCTCGACTACACCGAGGAGCAGCTCGACCGCGCCCTCGACGTCAACCTGCGGGCACCGGTCCTGCTGTCCCGGCTGCTCGCGGAACACATGGTGGCCCGCGGCCGCGGCCACATCGTGCTGGTCGGCTCCATCTCGGGCAAGGCCGCGACCAAGTCGACCTCCCTGTACAACGCGACGAAGTTCGGGCTGCGCGGTTTCGCCCTCGCCCTGCGCCAGGAGCTCAAGGGCACGGGGGTGGGGGTGTCCCTGGTCCAGCCCGGCTTCGTCCGCGACGCCGGCATGTTCGCGGCCACCGGTGCCGCCACCCCGAACGGCATCCGGACCGTCACGCCGGGGCAGGTCGCCGACGGCGTCGTACGGGCCGTCCGCCGCGACCTGTGCGAGGTCAACGTGGCACCGTTGGAGCTGAGGCTGCTCAGCGCCATAGCGGGGCAGTTCCCCGGCTTCGCGGAGCGGATCCAGGCGCGGACGGACATCGACGGCTCCGTGCGACAGATCGTCGACGCCCAGCGCGCACGCCGCTAGGGTCTGTATCGAGTCGACCCGTGGAGCAACTCGATACAGACCCTAGTGCTGTGGCCGCGTCTCCCGCACCGCGGCTCCCCTGCTCCTCCGTGCCGAGTGAACACCTGCCGAGTGACGGGCCCGGGGCCCGCCCGCAGGTCGAGCGCAGGTCCCTGCTGCGATTGGGGCCCCTCTGCCCAGGGCCCCGTACGACGTCCTGCCCGCCGCGGTGCCCGGACACGGCCCCGGCTGGTACCGGGGCGATCTGCACCTGCACAGCGTGCACTCCGACGGTCAGCGCACGGTGGAGGAGATCGTCGCGGCCGCGCGCGAGGAGGGGCTGCGCTTCATCGCCGCCTCCGACCACAACACCAGCTCGACCGGCGTGACGTGGAACGGGAACGTGCCGCACCACGACGGCCGAGCGCAGGTGGTCGCAGACCACGCGCAGGAACGTTTCGTCCAGGTGCCACAAGGGTGGTACGAGGCGGCGCCAGGGGTCGAAGGCGTCGCAATCGAAGACGGACGACTTGCCCTGGAGCAGTGAGGCCAGCCGTTCCAGACCGAGTCCGGTGTCGACGTTGCGCTGGGGCAGGGGCACGAGGGAGCCGTCGCCCAGCCGGCGGTGGCTCATCGTCACGTGGTTCCACACCTCCACCCAGCGGTCGTCACGGGTGGGTGTCGACCGGGGTGGGCCGTCGCCGCTCCACAGGAAGATCTCCGAGTCGGGGCCGCAGGGGCCGACGGGGCCGTTGGACCACCAGTTGTCTCCGGCGGTGAGTTCGACGGGGACGCCGCGGTCTTGCCACAGCCGGGGGGATGCGGTGTCCGGCCCGGTCTGGTCGTCGCCGGCGTGGACGGTGGCGTACAGCCGGCGGGGATCCACTGCGAGTCCCTCGGTGAGCAGCCCGTATCCCCAGTCGAGGCTGAGCGGTCCGTCGTAGTCGCCCAGCGACCAGGTGCCGAGCATCTCGAAGACCGTCAGGTGTGTGTCGTCGCCGACCTCGTCCAGGTCCGTGGTGCGCAGGCAGCGCTGTACGTTGACCAGTCGCCTGCCCTGTGGATGCGGGCGCCCCTCCAGGTACGGGGTCAGCGGGTGCATGCCGGAGGTGGTGAAGAGCACGGGGTCGCCGGGTGGTGGCAGGAGCGTCGAGCCGACGATGCGGCGATGTCGGCGCTCCTCGAAGTACTCGACGAACGTGTCGACCAGGCCTTCGGTGTTCATGGGGTGGCTCCTTCGCATCGCAGCGGGAAGGGCACCGGAGAACGGAACCGAGGGTCTCCGGCCGGGCGGGGTGCCACGGCATGGCCGACGGACCGTTTCCGGTCGCCGGGGAGAGGGGAAGGTCAGGCGGCGGCAACCGGCGAGCTGGTCGCTCGCGCGGTCGCGTTGGTGCTGGGGCCGTTGACGTTCATGCGGGCAACGGTAGCGGGACCGTGCCTGCCGGGCACGCGGTTTTCGCCCGCCCGGACACCGCGTAGATGATCACCTCGGTTCGTCGCCGAGCCGGTCCTGCGCCCGCATCAGGAGGTGGCCCCGGCGGAAGCGCTCCTCGGTGCCGGGCTCGCGCAGCATCCGCCCGACCTCGACGAAGCCGGCCTCGCGGGCCATCCCCGCCAGGTCGTCGATCGGCCACCGGTAGGCGGTCGTGACCTTGTGGTCGAACGCCGCCACGGGGCCGCCTTCGGCCTCGAAGAAGGCGAGCAGGAGGGGCCCGCCCGGAGCCAGCACGCGGCGGAACTCGGCCAGGTACGACGGGAGTTCCCGCGGCGGGGCGTGGATCACCGAGTACCAGGACACGATGCCGCCCAGCCGGCCGTCGGCCAGGTCGAGGGCGTCCATGGAACCGACTTCGAACCGCAGATCCGGATGGGCCTCGCGGGCGAAGTCGATCATCGCCGGTGACAGGTCGACGCCGAAGACGTCGAGCTTCAGGTCGCGCAGATGGGCCGTCACATATCCCGGACCGCACCCCAGCTCGGCCACGGGCCCGGCATCGACGGTCCGCGCGAGCTCTGCGAACGCGGCGAGGACCGAACGGTCCAGCGGAACTCCGTCGAGCCAGTCGCGGGCGAGATCCGCGTAACGGACGACGACGGAGTCGTAGGCGTCGGACGTCGCACGGAGGTACGCGGACAGCGACGCGGGGTCCGCCGCGGGAAGTCCAAGGCGTTCGGGGAGTTCGGGGAATTCGGCCACAAGGGACGATCCTAGGGCCTGGGCCCGGCATGCCCTGTCGCGCGGTGGTCTCCTGCACCGCCCAGGCCAGGTACCCCTCCGGGGTCCCGGCGGCCGGAGCCACGCCGGTCCTCCTCGGTCGGGTCGCCCCAACCCTGCGGCCGGATCAGCCGGCCAGGGCGACCAGCCTTCGGTAGGCCAGTTGGTCCGCGCGCCGGGCGGTGAGGTGGACGTGCACGTCGGCGAGGTACTCCTTCAGGGCGGAGTACCCGGCCGCGTAGGCCACCTCCTGCTCACCGGCCGCCGGCGGCATCCAGAGGATCAGCAGGAGCTCGTTGCGCCGTGTGCCCTCCGGGCTGGCGAAGGACAGCTCGTGGAGGACCAGCCGTGGCTCGTCCGAGGGCAGGCCCTGCACCAGCTCGTCGTGGGTCAGATTGGCCTCCAGCTCCGGGACCAGGACGTCCTGGGGGTCCGTGGTGCGCAGGACCACGGTGTTGATCTCCCGCAGCTCCCTCAGGTGCTGGATGGCAGCTACGCAGCCTTCCGACAGACCGATCGGGCTGCTCACTGGGTCTCACCTCGGTGCTCGTCAGTGCAGTGCAGTGCGGGGCGGGGCGGGGCGCGGCAGGGCAGGGCAGGCGGCCGGGAGCGGCTGCCGTCAGGTGTGGATGCGGCTGTTCTTGCCGTCGTGGGCGTCGGCGTGTTCGTCGTCGAACCAGTAGTCGCCGGCCGCGAGGTAGCGGAACGAGTGGGCGCTGTGGGCGGGCAGTGCGACGGTCGCGGCGCGGGTGCCGTCGCCGCGGGGCTCCAGGGGGTGGGCGGCGGGGTTCCAGTGGTTGAAGTCCCCGACGACGCTGACCGGCCCATCCGGGGTTTCCGCTGGGAGGACGAAGGTGACCTGCGTACGGCCCTTGAGCTTCTTACGTTCGAGCACTGGGACACTCCAGCCGTCGAGGAACGGGAAACCGGCCCGTGCATCCTCACGTGGGCGTGCGTGCGGCGCGGCGGCACCGGGCCGGGGTACGGGCAGAAGTCACCCGGCTGGCCGCGCCTGCCGGCGGCTGCTGATACGGGAGGACTCGGTCGAGGGCGGGCTGTGGACCACGGCGCATCGGCTCGCGAATGCGGCGCGCGACGCTCGGCCGGGAGTGCGCGGCGCGACCTGGGCGTCTAAGGCGCTCCACCGCCGCCGGGGCAGTGGCCGCGACAGTGGCGGGCCGAGCGGTCCGGGTGAGCGCCGCCCGGCACCGCCGTACGGCCGTCCGGGCCTCCGTACGCCTGCACGGTCCGCCCCACGCCCGTCCGGGCCGCCGGTCCTATTCGGCGCGGTGCGGCTTGTGCGGGGTGACCCGCATCCGCGCTTCGGCGGGCAGCCGGGTACGGCCGGTGGACCGGCGGGCGCGGGCCAGGGGGCCGTCGCACAGCGTGCGCAGGACGGGGCCGGGTTCGCTGTCCTGGGTCAGGGTCAGGTCGATTTGGGCCTTCGGACGGCGTGGCGGGCCGATCATGCGCGCCCGCGCGCCGGTGACGCCCGGTTGCCGGCCGGCATCGGCGGCCAGCGCGTCGCTGAGGGCGTGTTCGCGCAGTTCCACGCCGTCCACCGGGGGCTCCCCCAGTTCCATGTGACCGGGGTGCGTGCGGTGCAGTTGCGCCAGCAGCCACCACAGGGCGAGCAGGAACACGACGGCCAGGGCGGCGATGACGGCGGGCCACCACCAGGCCTCCTCCGTCCACCGCGTACGGTCGGCTTCCTCCAGCACCACGGCGTCGGGAGCGGTCCACGGCATGCCGTCGGGAGAGGAGAGCGACCAGCGGCGGTAGACGTCGAAGCCGCCCGCCAGCATCAGGACGCCTGAGCCGAGCATGACGATGCCCGCCAGGGCCAACAGGATCCGGTTGATCGCGGATTGCCTCATGAGATCGGTCCGTCCTGTCTCGTGTCGCGGGCGGGGTGGCGTCCGCGACGCCTCACTTGCGGCGGGAGCGGGTCCGCACGGAGAGCCCGGGCGGGTCGGCGAGGCCGAGCCGGTCGATCTGCTCCCGCAGGGTGCCCACCAGATCGGCCCGGACCTCGGCCGGGGAGCGGAAACGGACGTCGGCGCGCGCCGCGACGCGGTGGCGGCGCATGCGGACCTTCGCACCGCTGACGCCGGGGACGCGCAGGGCGGCGTCCCGTAGCAGCAGGACCGCCGCGTCGCGGTCGAGCACGGCCCGCACGCGCGCGTCGGGGGACTCCAGGGGGTACCGGTGGCGCAGTCCGGGCGTGAGCGCCAGCACGATCAGCCAGAGACCGAGCAGGGTGAGGGCGGCGGCGCCGACCTGCATCCAGACGTCGTCCAGCGGGCGCGCGGCCAGCTCGTAGGCGAGGCTCGTACGCCAGGCGGCGGCGTTGCCGCCCGCGCGGACCCTGCCGATGTCGAACAGGAGTGCTCCGGAGGCAGCTGCGACGACCAGGGCCGTCAGCGCGGCCGGGATCCGTCGTGCGGACCAGGGTCGGCGCGTCGGACCTACGCCCCGCGCGGGCGCATGGTCCTGGTCCGTGCTCACTCCGCCCTTGATTCCGGCCTTCGTTCCAGCCTTCGTTCCAGCCTTCATTCCGGCGCTCCTTCCGGCGCTCCTTCCGGGATCGGCCTCACCCCGGGTGGGCTCATTGCACGCGCCCGCCCTCCAGGCCGGCGCCACCGAAGGGAACCAGGTGCTCGATGGCCAGGGTGACCTCGGTGACCTTGATCCCGGTCAGTTGGCTCACGCGAGCGCTGACGTGCTGCTGCAGCCGACGCGAGGCGTCGGCGAGGTCGATGGGGTACGGAAGGTCCAGGGAGAGACCCAGGCGCGCCGTTCCGCCACCGACCGATACCCAGGCGCGTGGCGCGGCCAGTCGCGTGCGGGCCGGCGAGGTGTCCTCCCGTGCGGCCAGAGCCTCCCGTGCGGCGCGGACCGCGATGCGGGCCACCACCTTGTCCCGTACCACTGTGGCGCCGCGCTCGGCCGCCGGCAGTGTGGGCAGCGTCGGCGAGGCCGGACCAGCCGGCGGGCCGGGCGTGGCGGCGGCCGGTCGCGAGGTCACCGCGGTCCCCCGGAGCGCCTGAAGTCGGACGTCGCGAGGTCACCTTGGACCATGAGGCCGATCATCAGGCCCACGGCACCCAGGACGGCCACGAGCAGGAACGCCCAGAACCCTCCGAAGAATGCGGCGAAGCCGAGGGCCATGCCCGCGAGCAGGCCCACCTTTGCTGCGCTCATCTCACTCACCTGATTCCTCACGTCCACGTGTGTCGTGCGTGATACGTCGTAGGTCGTACGTCGTGACCGTTCGCAGCGCAGGCGCGGCGGGGTGGCGCGACGGGGTCACTGCACGCGGCCCTCGCCGACCTCCTCGTCCTCCTCGTCCGGCAGGTGGACGTCGTCGACGGTGATGTTCACCTCGACGACCTCAAGGCCGGTCATGCGCTCCACCGCCGTGATGACGTTGGTGCGGACGGCGCCGGCCAAGTCCACGATGGCCACGCCGTATTCGACGACCACGTCGAGGTCGATGGCGGACTGCCGTTCGCCCACCTCGACCTTCACCCCGCGGCTCACGCTGGGCCGGCCGCCCGGAACCATGTCCTTGACGGCCCCGAGCGTGCGGGCGACTCCGGCGCCGAGGCTGTGGATGCCCGGCACCTCCCGGGCGGCCATCCCCGCGATCTTCTCCACCACGCTGTCGGATATCGACGTCCGGCCTCGTGTCTCGGGCGGCTGCCCGGCGCCGCTGCGGCCCTTCAGGGTCCTGCCCGCCGAGCCCGCCTCGGGCTCGCTCCCGCCTGCGGCGGGGCTGATGGTGTCCGACATGAGGACCTCCCGAGGGTCGTACGGGTGCCGGTGTGGCGCCCTCGTCTGTTTTGACCCGCCTCGGAGGTATTCGTCACACTTGTCGCACGACCCGTTCCACCTACCCTTGAGGTGCGTACGCGACCGCGAGGACCGTCTTCGACGAAGGGGGCGGCGATGCGCAACCGGCCCGGGCCCCCAGCCCCGTACGGGGCAGAGTTCCTGCCTGCGCCGCAGCCGGCCACCGGCCCCGTCCCCAGGCGGTGCGGCCCCGGCGTCGCCCCTGGTCCCGACCCCCCTGACGGTCCCGACGGTCCCCACGACCTGAACGACCTGAACGACCTGAACGACGGCATGCTGGCCGTTCGGGCGTCCGAGGGCGACGACGACGCGTTCGCCGCCCTCGTCCGGCGGCACAGCCGTCGGCTGCTCGCCCTGGCCCAGCACCTTCTGGGCGACCGGGCGGACGCCGAGGACGCCGTGCAGGAGGCGTTCCTCAGCGCCTGGCGACGTCTGCCGGAATTCCACCACACGGCCTCCTTCGGCACCTGGATGTACCGCATCGTGACGAACCGCTGTCTGAACGTCCTGCGCCGGCATCCTCGCCCCCTGCCCCTGGACACCCTCCCCGAGCCCGCCGCCGCGGACGCCGGCAGCTCACCGCCACGGGTCTGCGAGGGGGACGCCGCGACCGCCGCCCTGAAGCGCGCCCTGCTGGAACTCGCCCCGGACCTGCGCGCGTGCTGGGTCCTGCGGGAGCTGCACGAACTGCACTACGAGGAGATCGCCCACGTCCTGGGGACCAGCGAACAGACAGTGCGCGGAAGGCTCTTCCGCGCGCGACGCGCACTGACGGAGGCGATGCGCCCATGGCGCTAGACGACCCGCACCGGTCCTCGGGCGACCGTCCCGGGCCCGTGGACCCCACGAAGGGACCGGCCCCGGCCGTCCACGAGGCCGAGCTGCAGGCCGGCGCCGAGCCCCTGCCCTGCGGGCGCCCCGTCGGCCGTGCCTGGGAGCAGGCGCGCAGGCCCGCCGGCGCCGCTGTGGACCCGCATACCAGCACGTGCACGTGGTGCCGGCAGGCTGTCGAAGGGCTGACGGCCCTGGACCGGGCCGCCCGTGCTCTGCGCACCGAGGAACCGCCCGACGGACGTACTCTCGTGCGGCGGGTCGTCGACATCGTCCGTGCCGAGACCCGACTGGGTGCCATGCTGCTGCTGGACGACCCTGACCAGGACCTGCGCATCGCCGAGAGCGCTGCGGCGAAGACTCTGCGCCGGGCCGTCGACACCGTTCCAGGGGCCCGTGCCATCAGCTGCCGCCTCATGCTCGTCCAGGGGAGCCGGGCCGTGCACACCGTCGCCCTCACCATCGCGGCCGCACTCGACCAGCCGCTGCCGGAGCGTGCGGAGGAGGTACGCCGAGCCGTCCTGCACGCGGCCCACCGCGGCTTGGGCCTGCGCGTCACCGCGGTCGACCTGACGGTCAACGCCGTGCTGGAACCTCCCCGCGCCACGGTCGGCGAGCGATCGACGGGTGGCGGACGATGACCACCGCCGTCCGCGAGGACGTCCACCGGGCAGCCGCCCGCGCGGCCCTTGAGGTCCCCGGGGTGGCGGGTTTCCAGCCCACCCTCGGTGACCTTCTCTCCCGCGTCGCCTCCCGGACGAGGCACGCGCCGGCGGGCGAGGCAGCCGCCGGGCATCCCGTAGCCGGCATCCGCTGCCGGCACACCCCGGAAGACGGCTGGCAGGTGGAAGTGCGGTGCGTCCTGCACTCCGACCGGCGCGTGGTCGACATCGCCCGAGAGGTACGCGAGCGGGTACGGGCGGCGGTGACGGCCCGTCTCGCGCAGCACGGCAACCCCGGTCCGGTCACCGTCCTGATAGCGGTCACCCGCACCGGCCCTCTGCGACGTTCCGCCGGCGGTTCGCCCCAGCCGTCCGCCTGATGTACGCCACCCGGAGTGACACGGGTGCCTTGGCGCAGGGGTGCGCCGGCCGGGAAGCCTGGGACTGTTAGAGAGGCCGTGCGGTCTGCGCGATGCCGGAGGCCGGCCCACGGGCTCTGCCCGCACGAGGAACGAGGGGCGCAATGCGCGACATGTCCACGCACGGCCGACACCGCCACCGCGACACCCCGCTGCGGGGAAGGGTCGCGGTCGTGACCGGGGCCGCACGCGGCATCGGGGCGGCACTGGCACGGAACCTGTCCGGGGCGGGGATGTCCGTGGCGCTGCTGGGCCGCGAGGAGGCGTCCCTGCGCGCGACCGCAAAGACCCTGCCGAACAGGAGTGTCTGCGTCGAGGCCGACGTCACCGACAACGCGGCGCTGCAAGCCGCCGCCCGGCACGTGGAAGAGGCGCTGGGACCGGCCAGCGTGGTCGCGGCCAATGCCGGGATCGCCGTCGGCGGGCCCTTCGACCGTACTGCGGCCGACCTGTGGCAGCGGGTCATCGACGTCAACCTCACCGGCTCCGCCAACACCGCCAGGGCCTTCCTGCCCCAGCTGACCCGCACGCGTGGCTACTTCCTCCAGGTGGCGTCCACCGCCGCGCTGGGCTCCTCCCCCATGATGAGCGCCTACTGCGCCTCCAAGGCCGGCGTAGAGTCCTTCGCCCTGGCCTTGCGCAGCGAGGTGGAGCCCGACGGTGTCGGCGTCGGCATCGCCTACGTCCACTGGACCGGCACCGACATGATCAGCGGCCTCGACGAGCTCCCCGTACTGCGGGCCCTGCGCCGCCACCAGCCCCGGTTCGCCCGCCGGGTCCGCACTCCCGAGCAGGTCGCCGACTGGCTCGCGGAGGGGATCACGCGCCGCTCCCACTCCGTCTACGCGCCGCCCTGGCTGCGCTGGTGCCAGCCACTGCGGCCGCTCTTCCCGCCGATCGTCGCCCACATCGCCCGACGCGAGCTGCGTACCGCCGCGCGCGGCGAGCTGACGGCCCACGCCACCGTCCTGGGCGCCGGAGGCCTCGCCGACTGGCGCGCCTACTGCCCGCCCGGGGACTCTTGAGCCGATGCAGGCGGGCAGGCGTACGCCCACCCGGTGGGCCTCCCCCGTGCGGCCAGGACCGGGAAGTTTGGCCGTAGGGGTTACGGGCACGCGCGAACCGACGGCCGCTGCCCGCCCCCTCTGCCACCCCTGGAGGCCCGAGCCATGACGTCCTTCGGATACTTCCTCTCCAGCGAGGAATTCACCCCTGCCCAGCTCCTGGACCAGGCCCGCAAGGCCGCCGACGCGGGCTTCACCCGCCTGGCGATCTCCGACCACTTCCACCCGTGGAACGACGCGCAGGGCAACAGCCCACTGGTCTGGTCGATGATCGGTGCCCTGTCGCAGACCGTGGACCTGCCCGTGACCACCCTGGTCACCTGCCCCACCATGCGCCTGCACCCGGCGGTGACCGCCCAGGCGGCCGCCACCTCCAGCCGGCTGCTGGACGGCAGGTTCGCTCTGGGTGTGGGAACCGGCGAAGCGCTGAACGAGCACATCCTCGGGGACCGGTGGCCCTCGTTCGACGAGCGCGCCGACATGCTGGAGGAAGCGGTCGAAGTGATGCGCGCCCTCTTCACCGGCCGCCAGGTCAGCCACCGCGGCACGCACTACACGGTGGACAACGCCCGCCTCTACACCGCGCCGCACGGGCGGCTGCCGGTACACGTCTCCGGCTTCGGGCCGAAGGCGGCGGAGCTCGCCGGCCGTATCGGCGACGGCTTCGTCACCATGGGCCCCGACGAGGAGGCCATCGGCCGGTTCCGGGACGCGGGCGGCGGCGGGAAGCCGGTGATCGGCGGCCTGAAGGTGTGCTGGGGCGAGGACCGGGACAAGGCGGTCGACACCGCGCACCGGCTGTGGCCCAACGAGCACCTCCCCGGCGAACTGGCCCAGCTCCTCCCCACCCCCGCCCACTTCGAGCAGGCGAGCCGGCTCGTCACCCGTGAGGAGGTGTCCGCCGCCGTGCCCTGTGGCGACGACGTCGAGGAGCACCTGGAAGCCGTCCGCGGCTACGTCGACGCGGGCTTCGACGAGGTGTACGTCGGGCAGATCGGACCGGAACAGGATGCCTTCTTCGCCGCCGCCCGCGACAAACTCCTGCCCGCCCTCGGCAGCTAGGGTCTGTATCGAGTTGCCCCGTGGAGCAAGGAGCGGCGTTCGGTGCGTGCCCTCGGCGTGCCGGCCGGGAGCGCTCGTACTGGAGGTCGCGGCAAGGCGGAGGGCTGCGGCTCGTACGGGACGTACGGGCGTGGTCCGACAACGCGGCGAGGCGCCGCGCCGGGCGCCATCACCCGGTGACCTGCGCGGCCACGCCACTAGACGGTGCCGGGGTCGGCCTCCAGCTCCGACTTCAGTTTGCGCAGGGTCGCCCGGATGTTCTTCCGCTGGAACTCGGCGAAGGTGTGGCCCCTCGTCGCGATCCTGTCGAACAGGTTGGCCACCGGGTCGGGCCAGCCGCGCCGGTCGTCGGTCCATGTCTCCGTCACCTCGGTGCCCCCGGGCACGGCGGCGAAACGGTACTCCCAGGTGGCGATCGGGCCGCGCAGCCACGGGCGGCGCAGGCCTATGGCGTGGACCCTGAACCGGAAGACCTCGTCCGGGTCGGCGGCCGTCACCGTGCAGCGGGTCGTCCAGCGGAACGGGCCGCGCTTGTTGTGGCCGTCGAAGACCATCCCGACGCGCGTGGCGGTGCCGGGGCCCTCGGCGGGGGTCGCGCCGAGGTTCTCCGGGCTCCAACGGCCCATGAGGGCCGGGTCGGAGACGTGCCGGTAGACCGTCGACGGGTCCGCCTCGACGATGACGGAGTCGCGGACGCTGAACGTACGGGGCATGTGGCTCCCTCCTCGGGGCACGACGGTAGCGGTCGCCGTCCCGCCCGGAAGCGGCGCCCCCGCCGCGCCTCCCCGGCCCCGGTCAGGTCCGTTCCAGCATGCGGCGCCGCAGGGTGTCGTAGACGGGTTCGCTCCCCAGTCGGTCCGCGGTCACGGCTGCGGCGAAGCAGGCGGCCAGCAAGGGCAGCAGGAGCTCGCCGGCGCCCGTCATCTCGGTCACCAGGACGATGCCGGTGAGCGGTGCCCGCACCACGCCGGTGAACACGGCGGCCATCCCCACCACTGCGAACGCGGCCGGACCCGCCGCGCCGGGCGGGAGCAGGGGGGAGACAAGGGCATGGGTGAGGGTCCCCCACAGGGCGCCGAGGGCCAGCAGCGGGGCGAACAGCCCACCGGGAGTGGCGGCCGCGTAGCTGAGCGGGCCGGCCACGAACCGTACGGCGAGGCAGAGCGTCAGCGCCGCCGCCGTCAGGCCTCCGCCCGCCAGCAGGCGCTCGCTCAGCTGGTCGCCGCCGCCCGTGAGGAGCGGATCGAAGGCCATCAGCGCGCCGACCAGGGCTCCGATGACGGCCGCCCGGGTCACGAGCGGCACCCGGGGCAGCCGGTCGCACACCTCCAGCGTCCCCACGACCAGCGTGCTGTACGCGGCGCCCAGCGCTCCGGCGGTCACCCCGCACAGCAGGAAGACCGGCAGCATCCACAGCGGCGGGGCGGTGACGGCCGCCGCGGGAAGGACGAGCCCGTCTCCCACGATGGGCTGGGAGGCGGCGACGGCCGTGAGGGTGCCGACGAGGGTCAGCAGCACCAGGCGGGGCCGCACCGTGCCGGTGACCTCCTCGCATACGAACACCAGCCCGCCCAGCGGGGCGGTGAACGCCACCGCCAGGCCGGCCCCGCCGAGCGCGGTGTGCAGCATGCGGGCGTCCTCGGCGTCCAGCCGTCCGCGCCGGCCCGCGCCGGAGCCGATCGCGGCGCCCATGTGGACGATGGGGCCCTCCCTGCCCAGGACCAGGCCCGAGCCGATCGCGAGGAGTCCGCCCACGAACTTCACCGGCAGCAGCAGGGCCGAACCGGCCTCTGACTCCTGCCGCCACACCGCTTCCACGTGCTGGATCCCGCTGCCCGCGGCGTGCGGGACCCGCCGGGCGATCGCACAGGCCGCCGCCGCGCCCGCCGCGGTGAGGACGACGGGAATCAGGCGGCCCGCCCATCCCAGTCCGGCGGTGGCGTCCAGCAGCGCCGCGCGCAGCAGGTCGGCGTGCTCCAGGCACCAGCGGAAGCCGCCGCCGACCAGCCCGACCACACAGCCCGCGAGCGCCGCGACCACGAAGGCGCGGCCGCCGCCTCTCCCCCGGCCTCCGACCGTCATGGGCTAGTGCCGGGGCAGGTGGGTCTTGGCGCCCGGCTCCTCCTTGAGCGCGGCGACTCCCGCGGTGAGGTCGCCGGCGAGCTGTTCGCAGTCGCGCCGGGTGGAGTCGAGGGGGCTGTCCGACACCACGGTCCTGCGGGCGTCTCCCCGCACCTTGGCGAACGGCGCCTCCTCCCCGCCTGCCGCCTCCCCGCCTGCCGCCTCCCGCTCCGGCCGGGCGCCCGCGAAGCTGCCGCGGCTCCTGCGCCCGAGCAGCAGGGTGTCGGCCCGGCCGAGGGCGGCGTCGACGGCGGCGCCCGTCTCCTCGTCGAAGCAGGGCAAGTGCCCCTGGTCGGGTGCCTCGACGACATCGTCGAGCGAGAGGAACAGCCGCGCTTCGATCTTCCTCATGGCGGTCTCCGGGAGCTGGTGGTCGGTCCGTCCGCGTACGGGCCCATCCAAGGGCACGCGGTGGCCGGTACCCGGGGCATTCACCCGCACGGCGGCTGCGTCGCCCCCGGCGCCGTCTCGGCACCGTGTTCGCAGAAGGTGCAACCCGATCGGGTGCTTCCCCGGAAGGGGAGATGAGGCACCGTCATTGCCATGGACGGTCTTCATCGGCCGAAGCACCTGTCAAGACCCGAGGACTCGCATTGAGAAACGCACCCCGCTGGGCACGCTGGATCGTTCCGCTCGCCCTGCTGCTCGTATGGCTCGGCATCGGCGGGACGCTCGGACCGTACGCGGGAAAGCTGGGCGAGGTCGCGACGAACGACCAGGCGGCGTTCCTGCCGCGCAGCGCCGAGTCGACGAAGGTCATTGAAGCCCGCAAGGCGTTCGAGGGGGCTCAGTCCGTCCCGGCGATCGTGGTGTGGACTGCGGACGGTGCCAGGGTGACGGCCGCGCAGCAGGAGGCCGCGGCCCGGGCCGTCGCAGGCCTCGCCGGCCGGCCCGGGATCACCGGTCCGCCCTCGCCGGCGGTCGTCTCCGCCGACGGGCTGGCCGTCCAGGCGGTCGTCCCGCTCGCACCCGACCTGGGCGAGGAACTTCCGGCCGTCCTGGACGAGGTGCGGCAGGCGGCGCAGCGGGTGCCGGGCACCTCGGTGGGGATCGCCGGCCCGGCGGCCACCCAGGCGGACCTGTCGGACGCGTTCGCGGGGATCGACGGGCTGCTGGTGGGCGTGGCCCTCGGAGCGGTGCTGTTGATCCTGCTGCTGGTCTACCGCAGCGTGCTGCTGCCGCTGGTGATCATCATCAGTGCGGTGTTCGCCCTGGGCCTGGCCTGCGCGGTGGTGTACGCGCTGGCCGACCGGGGCCTCGTCCGCGTGGACGGCCAGGTCCAGGGGATCCTGTCGATCCTCGTGATCGGTGCCTCGACCGACTACGCCCTGCTCGTCGCGGCGCGCTTCCGCGAGGAGCTCGCCGCACGGGGCGACCGGGCGGACGCGGCGCTGGCCGCCGTGCGCCGGTCGGCGGGTGCGGTCACCGCCAGCGCGGCGACCGTGGCGCTGGGGCTGCTGGCCCTGCTGGCGAGCGACCTGACGAACAACCGGGCTCTCGGGCCGGTCGGTGCGATCGGGATCGTGTGCGCGGTGCTGAGCTCGCTGACCTTCCTGCCGGCGGTTCTGTTCCTGCTGGGCCGCACCGCGTACTGGCCCGCCGTGCCCGGGCCGGCCGACGCCGCGGGCGAGGGGCACGGCGTGTGGCGCCGTATCGCCGCGCTGATCGACCGGTCGCCGCGGCGCGTGTGGGTGTCCACCTCCGTGCTGCTCGTGGTGCTGGCGGGTTTCTCCCCCGCGCTGTCGTCCAAGGGTGTGCCGCTGGACGAGATCTTCGTCAACGACGCTCCTTCGGTCGGCGCCCAGCAGACCCTCGCCCGGCACTTCCCCGGCGGCTCGGGCAATCCTGCCGTCGTCATCGCCAACGCCGACCGGACCGCCCAGGTACGGGCGGCCGCCGAGGGCACGGACGGTGTGGCCGCGGTCGTACCCGTCACCGCCGGCGGCGGCCCGCCGGGCGGCCCGGGCGCTCCGCTCGTGGTGGACGGCCGGGTGCGGTTGGACGCCACGCTGGAGGCGGCTGCCGACAGCGACGCCGCGAAGCGGACGGTCGAGCGGCTGCGCGAGCGGGTGCACGCGGTGCCGGGGGCCGACGCGCTCGTCGGGGGTTACACGGCCCAGCAGTTCGACACCCAGCAGACCTCGGCACGCGATCGCACCGTGATCGTCCCGATCGTTCTCGGCATCATCCTGCTGATCCTGATCGCGCTCCTGCGGTCGGTGCTCGTGCCCGTCCTGCTGGTGGCGACGGTCGCGTTGAACTTCCTCGCGACGCTCGGCGTGTCCGCGCTCGTCTTCGGGAACCTGCTGGGCTTCAGCGGCACGGATGCCTCCGTGCCGCTCTACGGATTCGTGTTCCTGGTCGCCCTCGGCGTCGACTACAACATCTTCCTGATGTCCCGGGTGCGTGAGGAGACCGTCCGATCGGGCACCCGCGAGGGTGTGTTGCGGGGGCTCGTCACCACGGGCGGGGTCATCACCTCCGCGGGCGTCGTCCTCGCCGCGACCTTCGCCGCCCTGATGGTGATCCCGCTGGCCTTCCTCGTCCAGATCGCCTTCATCGTCGCGTTCGGCGTCCTCCTGGACACCCTCGTCGTCCGTTCCCTGCTGGTACCGGCCCTCATCGTCGACATCGGCCCGCGCGCCTGGTGGCCCAGCGCGCTGTCCCGACCGGGCGGGGATCCGGTCCGGTGATCATCGGGCCGGCCGGGCCTTCGCGGGGCGTCCGCCCGGCCGCCGTACAGCAGGACCGCGGCGTCCGCCCGCCGCGACAGCCGGTGGCCGCCAGGCGGGGATCAGGGCCGGCCCGGACCCCTCGCGGGCCGGCTCCCCGCCGCGTTCGCCGGTGGGCTCAGGTGCCGGGTTCACCGGCTCACCTGTTGCGCTCCGGGTCGTCGCGGCGGGGCGGCAGAGGCAGGAACCCGCTCGTGCGGGCGGCGTACTCGGCGTAGCCGGGGCGGTCCGCCATGTGCTTCTCCAGCAGGCGTTTGCCGCTGCCGGCGGTCAGCAGCGCCGTCATGACGACCGGGGAGACCAGGCTCAGCAACGCCGACGGCAGGCTGGTGCAGGCCAGCAGGTACAGGCCCCACCAGACGAGGCTGTCGCCGAAGTAGTTGGGATGGCGGGTCCAGGCCCACAGGCCGCGGTCCATGATGCGGCCCCGGTTGGCCGGGTCCTCCTTGAACCGGGCCAGCTGGTGGTCGCCCACGGCCTCGAAGCCGAGTCCCGCGGCCCACACGGCCAGCCCGAGCACTCCGAGGACTCCCACGGGGGCGGCCGCGTACGAGGCGGCCTGGACGGGCAGGGAGATCAGCCAGACCAGCGCGGCCTGGAGGAGGTAGACGGTGCGCAGGGCATACCAGGTCCGGTTTCCCCGTGCCTTGTCGAGCAGTGCGGTGTAGCGCGGGTCCTCCCCGTGGCCGCGGGAGCGCCATGCGAGGTGCGCGGACAGTCTCAGCCCCCACACGACGGTCGCGGCGGCGACCAGCAGCCGTCTCTCGGGGTCTCCGTGTCCGGCGGACAGCAGGTAGGTGGCGACGGCCACGCCGCTGAAGGCGATGCCCCAGGCGATGTCGACGACGCGGTGCAGGCGAAGGCGTGTGCCGACGGCGAACGCGGCGAGCAGTACGGCCGTCGCGACGGCCGCGCCGACCGCGAGGCCGGTGCCGAGGGCGCCCCAGGCGGTGCCGTTCACGACCGCGCCGCCGTCTGGGGCTTCTCGGCGAGGACGATCTGGCGGACGTCCAGGTAGCGGGAGCGGAATCCGGCTTCCGAGTAGGCGAGGTAGAACTCCCACAGCCGCTGGAAGACGGTGTCGAAACCGAGGTCGGTGACGGTCTGTCGGCTCTCGGTGAACCGTTCCCGCCACAGGCGCAGGGTCTGCGCGTAGTGCTCGGCGAATCCCTCGTCGGACAGGGTGCGGAGGCCGGCCGCCGCGGCGTGGTCGGTGATGGCGCGGCGGGAGGGGATCACGCCGCCGGGGAAGACGTACTTGCTGATCCAGGTGTGGGTGGCGGCGGTGTTGCGCATCTGCCGGTGTCCCATGGTGATCGTCTGGAGGGCGGCGCGGCCTCCGGGGCGGAGCGCGCCGCGCAGGGCGGCGAAGTAGGAGGGCCAGTACTCGGCGCCGACGGCCTCGATCATCTCGACGCTGACGACGGCGTCGTAGCGGCCTTCGGCGTCCCGGTAGTCGCGCAGCTGGACGTCGACGCGGTCGGTGAGCCCGGCGGCGTGGATCCGGGCGCGGGCGAGTTCGGCCTGTTCGGTGGAGAGGGTGAGGGTGGTGACGCGTGCGCCGCGGGCGGCGGCACGCAGCGCGAGCTCTCCCCAACCGGTCCCGATCTCCAGCAGGTCGGTGCCGTCCCTGACGTGTGCGAGGTCCAGGAGGCGGTCGATCTTGCGGTGTTGGGCGGCGGGGAGGTCCTCGGGCCGGGCGGGGAAGGCGGTGAAGAGGGCGGAGGAATAGGTGAGGGTCGGATCGAGGAAGGACGCGAACAGGTCGTTGGACAGGTCGTAGTGGCGGTGGATGTTCTCGCGCGCGCCACTGCGGGTGTTGCGGTCGCGGCGGGGGCGGGCCGACACCCACAGCGGACGCAGTCCCCGCAGCGGGGCCGGGACGAGGTCGTCGACGTGTCTGGCGAGGACGGTCAGCAGGCCGGTCAGGTCGTCGCTGTCCCACTCGCCGGCCATGTAGGACTCACCGAAGCCGATCAGGCCGTCGCGTCCGATGCGCAGGAAGAAGGCGTCCGGGTCGTGGATGGTGATGCCGGGGCGGCGGGTGGCGGCGGGACCGCGGGTGGGTCCGCCGTTGACGTCCAGAGGGAGCCTGCTCAGGGCCCGGCCCACCAGGTGTGCGGCAACGGCGGCCCGAGCGGGCGGCAGCCTGGCCACGTCCGGCCGGCGTGCGGCGGGTGCCTGCCGGGGTATCGCGGCGGTGCGGTCGGACGTCCGGGGCTGGTGGTCGGGCGTGGCGGCCGGGCGGGTCACGGGACCATTCCCTTCTGCGGGGTGTGCCGGGGGCGGGGCTGTACGGGCAGGCCGCGCAGGAGCAGGCGGATGCCGTGGAGGTGGATCCCCGCCCAGACGGCGGCGGTCGACCAGGGCCGGCGGGCGGCGGCCCGCAGGAGGGCGCGGGCCGTGGCGGGGCGGGCGCGTCCTCGCACGGTGGCGGTGAACGGCCGGCCGGCCTCGGTGTCGAGGTGCACGGTCAGGTGGAGGCGTTCCTCGGGGAGCGGCAGGCGCATCCGGTAGTGGCCCTCGACCGGGAAGAAAGGGGAGACATAGAACCGCTTCTCCGCCCTCGCCCGGCCGCCGGCGTCGGGGTGCAGCAGGTAACAGTGCCGCTGCCCGTACGTGTTGTGGACCTCCGCGACGACGCACACCAGGGCCCCGGAGGCGTCGTGGCACCAGTAGACGCTGAGCGGGTTGAAGACGAAGCCGAGGACGCGGGCGTGAGCAAGCATCATCACGCGCCCGCCCGCGATGTCGATGTCGCGGGAAGCGAGGAACTCCTCCAGACCGGCGCGGATCGTGGGCGCCCGGCCGGCGAAGTGGTCACGCGGGTCGAACCGGGCGAGCGGGCGCAGCGGGCGGGGCAGGGCCGGCAGCCGGTCGAGGTCCACGCACCACAGGTAGGTGCGGTGCCGGACGTCGTGACGCAGGGGGGCGGTACGGGTGTGGACGACCAGGCACTCGTACAGCGCGGCGGCGGGCGCCGCTTCCCCGGTCACCAGCGCACCCCCAGGGCGCGGGCGGCTGCCACGCCGGAGCGGCAGCCGTCCTCGTGGAAGCCCCAGCCGTGCCACGCTCCTGCGTACGCGGTCACGCCGGTGTTCAGGCGCGGCAGTTCCTTCTGCGCGGCGACCGCGGCGGGCGTGTAGACGGGATGTTCGTAGAGCATGCGGCGCACCACCCGGCCGGGGTCGATGCGGTCGTCGGCGCCGAGGGTCACCACGTAGTCGGCGCCGTCGGGCAGGTTCTGCAGGCGCCTCATGTCGTAGCTGAGGCGGACGGCTTCGGCGGAGGGGTCGCAGGCCGGCAGGTGGTAGTTCCAGCAGGCCCGGGCGCGGGGTGAGCGGGGCAGGAGGCTCGTGTCGGTGTGCAGGACCGTGGGGTTGGGCGCGTACGTGAAGGCGCCCAGGAGCCGGCGTTCGTCCGGGGTCGGGTCGGCGAGCAGGCGGAGGGCCTGGTCGGGATGGGTGGCGATCACGACGGCGTCGTAGCCGTCGGTGGCGCCGTTCTCGGTGGATATCCAGGCGCCGGAGCCACGGGCGGCCCGGTGGACGGCTTGCACGGGACTGGAGGTACGGACGCGGTGCACGCTCTTGGCCACGGCCTCGACGTAGGCGGCGGACCCGCCGGTGACGGTCCTCCACTGCGGGGAGCCCGTGACCGACAGGAGGCCGTGGTGCTGGAGGAAGGCGAAGAGGTGGGCGGCCGGGTAGGACAGCGCGGTGCGTGCGGGGCACGACCACACCGCGGAGACCAGCGGAAGGGCGAAATGGCTGACGAAGTACGGGGAGAAGCGGCCTACGCGGAGGAAGTCGCCCAGGGTGACGTGGTGGGAGGGCGGGTCGGCGAGCAGCAGGCGGGCCTTGCGGTGGAAGACGGGCACCTGAGCCAGCAGGCGCAGGTAGCGGCCGCGCAGCGCCGCCCGGCCGGTGAGCAGGCCGGCCGGGCCGCGGGCGCCCGCGTACTCCAGGCCGCAGCCGTCGCACCGCACCGACATGCTCATCTCGGCGTCCTGGGTGGTGATCCCCAGCTCGCGGAAGAGCCGTATCAGGGTCGGATAGGTGCGCTCGTTGTGCACGATGAAGCCCGAGTCCACACCCATGGGCCGCCCGTCGGGGCCGGGGAGCTCATGGGTGTGGGCGTGGCCGCCGAGGCGGCCGTCGGCCTCGTAGAGGGTGACCTCGTACGAGCGCGCCAGGACGTGGGCGGCCGTCAGGCCCGCGACCCCGGCGCCGATCACCGCTGCTTTCCGGTGTTCCACCTCAGCACTCCCGCCACTCAACGCGCCGCGGGGTGCGGTCGCTCACCCGTACTTCGCAGCGGAGGGGCGGGGGGATTGGTGGAGATCGCTGGGGCGGATCGGCCGGGTACGCGCCGGGGCGGGGACGGGGCGTCGTCAGGGGTGGGGTGAGGCGATCGTCAGGCAGGTCATCAGGTGGGCAGGGTCCTCAGGTGGGCAGGGTCATCAGGAGCAGGGGGGCGGAGGTGGGGCGGCGGGAACCTCCGGCCGGTTCGACGGTGAGTCCGAGGGCGCCGGCGTCGGCGGTGTCCCCGTCGACGAGGACCGTGCCGTCCTGGCGGATGAACCCGGCCGGGCGCATGGTGCCGTCGTGGTCGAGCCAGAGCTGGTAGGTCGTGCCGGGGGCGGGCGCGGGCAGTCCGGCAGCGGTGAAGACGGCCCTGTTCTGCCGCTGGGAGGCGACGACGGTGGTGGCCGCTCCGTTGCTGGCCCGGCCGTGGACCGTACGGGCGTCGGGCGCGGCCAGGACGGTGCTGACCTCGTCGAGACGCTGCTCGGCCTGGGTGGCCCGCTGCCGGTACTGCTCGCTCCGCTGGTTCTGCCAGGCGGCCAGGCCGGCGAACGACGCAGCCGCGACCACGCTGGCGGCCAGCGCGAGGGGGACGGCGCGGCGCCGCAGCAGGCTGCCGATCGTCGCGGTCGGCGCGGTGTCGGGGACGCGCGGGGGCAGTTGGCGTACGCCGTCGACGGCGGCCATGACGTGGTACTTCATCGCGGTCGGCGGATACTCCGCGGCGGCGTCCGCCAGGCGCGCGGCGGTGGCCTCGAACTCGGCCACCTCCTCGCGGCACGCCTGGCAGGGCGGCAGGTGGTCGGTGAACGCCTTCCGCTCGGCGGGGTCGAGGGCGTTGAGGGCGTAGGCGGCGGCGAGGGTGTGGATGTCGGTGTGGTGTTGCTTCATGTGGTCACCCCCATGCAGTCGCGGAGCCGGATCAGCCCGTCGCGCATGCGTGTCTTGATGGTCGGCAGCGGCGTGCGAAGGGCTTCGGCGACCTCACGGTAGGTCAGGCCACGGTAGTAGGCCAGGGTCACGGCCTGGCGCTGGAGTTCGGTCAGGCCGCGCATGCAGCGGCGTACCTGCTCGCTCTCCAGGCGGGTCTCGACCTGCTCGGAGACCTCGTCGAACGCCGTCTGGTGCTCGCGCGCCGCCTGGGCCTGTTCCCGGTCGGCGGACGCCTGGGCGGAGCGGACCCGGTCCACGGCCCGCCGGTGGGCGATGGTCGCCGCCCACGCGCTGACGCTGCCGTGATCGGGCCGGTAGCGGGCGGCCTGCCGCCACAGGTCGATCATGACTTCCTGTGCCACCTCCTCCGACTGGGCCCGGTCGCGTACGACTCTGACCACGATCCCGAAGACCATGGGCGCGAGCGCGTCGTAGAGGGTGGAGAAGGCGTGCTTGTCCCCGTGCGCGACCTCGTCCATGACCTCGCAGAGGTCGCTGCGTCCGGCGTGACTCGCACGGCCGGTGCGGCCTGGACCGAACGGGAGTGACTGGTTCACGGGGCGGGCTCCGGCTGCGGCGACAAGGCGAAGGGGCAGCCGGTGCAGGCCTGCCGGGGGCGGGGTGTCCGTCGCATGGTGGTCCTTGTCCTTGTCCTGGTACGTGGAGCCTGGCCGTGAGGGGTGTCAGAGGGTTCTTCGTAGCGCAAGTGCGGGCGGATGGCCGGACTTTTGACAAACGGAGCAGATGGGCGTGCCGGCAGAGCCTCTGGGTAAGGGGGATCGCGCCGGGTGGATCGGCGGGGGGTCCGGGACCCTGGCTCCGGAACCCCCGCCGGGCCCGGGGCGGCGCTACCACTTGTCGTGGCAGTTCCAGTGCCCGGGCACCCAATGGCTCACCGAGTGGCCGGGCACCCAGTGCTGCTTCCAGTAGCCCTTGCTCCACCAGCCGTCGTGCCACTTGCCGTGGTGGTCCCGGTAGTCGGGGTGCCAACTGCCGGGGTGCCACGTGGCTTTCCAGTGGCCCTTGACCCACTTGCCGGTGACCCAGTGGCCCTTGACCCAGCTGCACCGATCGTGGTGGTCACGGCGGTCGTGGCGGTTGTCCCGGTTGTCCCGGTTGCGGTCACGGTCGTGATCACGGTCGCTGGTGCTGGTGCTGGTGCCGGCGAGCATCGAGTTCGCCGTCGCCGGCGCCGCCGCCGGGGCGGCGCTCGCCGTACTGGACAGACCCAGCAGCGAGCCGCCTGCCAGCAGCCCGGCGGATGCGACTGCGACGACGCCGCGCTTGATGTGCATCGAAGCGGTCATCGGGCTCACCTCCTCCCTTTCGTCCATCAGGTTCATCAGGTTCATCAAGCATTCGGCTTTGTCTGCTCCTTCACCGTCTGGAGCGTCACCACAGATTCGCGACGAACGGAGTGAAGGATTGCCAAGAGTTTCAAACCGCCACATCTCTCCCTTCGGAGTGCGTGCTGTGAACCCTGTCGACGCTGCCCGGACCGTGTTGCGCTCGCCGCCGGGTTCAGGACCCGGTCCAGGAATGACGGCGGCCTCGGCTGCGGCATCCAGGGGGCTACCTGAGCAGCGGCTCCTCCTCCCGGCTCCTCGAACCGTCGGATCGGCCCGACTGCCCGTGCGTGCCGCCCTCGACAGGGCCGTCCTGGACCCGGTCATTCCCGGGCGCAGAGCCATCCCGTCCAGGTTCACGGCCCTGGTCCCAGCCGCCGGTTCCCTTGCCGGGCGCCTTGCCCGTACCCTCGCCTGCGCCCTGGGCGGGACCGCTGCCGGGCTCCTTGCCCGAGCCGCCACCGGACTCCTGACCGGGGGCTCTGCCCGTACCCTGGCCGGGCGCCTTGCCGGTCTCCTGGCCGGGCGCCTTGCCCGAGTCCTGGCCGGTTGCGTTGCCCGGCTCCTTGCCCGACCCGTTGCCCGGTTCCTTGCCCGAGCCCTTGCCGGGCGCGCCTCCGGGCTCCTGCGGCACCGTCCCGGGTGCCTGGCCCGACCCTTGGCCGCCGGAGCCCGGCTCCTGCCGTCCCGGAGTCTTCTCAGAGGTCTTGCCCTGGCCCGTGCCCGATCCCTGACCCGGCACCCGACCGTTGCCCTTGCCGGACTCCTGACCTGGCGCCTTGCCCGGACCCTTGTCCGGCGCCCCACCAGGTGCCTGGTCCGACCCGTGGCCGGTGCCCGGCTCATGGCCCGGTGCCTTGCCCGGGCCCGTTCCTGACTCCTGTCCAGGCCCCTTGCCGTTCGCGGGATCGCTGCCAGGCTTCTCACCCTGGTCCGTGTGCGGCTCGTCCGCCGACTCCTTCGCGGCCGTCTCGTCCGGCGCCCTGCCAGGGTCATTCCCCCGGCCCGTCCCCGTCCCTGACTCCCGCCCCGGCGCCTTCCCCGGCGGCTCCGCAGGCTCCTTGCCCGACGCTCCGCCGGATTCCTTGCCCTGGCCGGTGCCCGGCGCCTTCGCCGGAGCCTCGTCCGGCACCTTCCCGGGGTCCTGGCCATGGTCCGGGCGCCGTTCGTGCGGAGCGTTGTCCGGCGCCTTGCCAGGCCGCTTCGGGGCGTCCTTCTGCGGCGTCTTCTCCTTGTCCCCGTGACGGTCCCCGCCGGACTCCGGCGCCGGGTCGGGGTTTCGGCCAGGCGCGACTCCCGGGGCCGGGTCGGGGGCCCCCTCCGGGGTCGTCGCCGGCTTCGCCGGCTGCGTGTCAGCGCCCCCAGGACTCGTCCGGACCGATCCCTGGTGGGCCGGGGGCAGGGCCGGGTACGGCGAGCCGGCGGGCTGGCTCGGCGGCGGCTCGACCTCGCGGTCGGGCCGACCCCGTACGGCGCCGCTCGGGCGCTCGTACCAGGTCTTGCGGTCCGGGTCGAAGACCGTGACGGCCTTCACCGGCTTCGCGGCGGGCCTGACCGCCACCAGCTCGGCGGACCGGAACGAGGACCACTCCGTACCGCTGATCCTGGCCTTGCCCTGGACCGCGACCGGCGGCGTCAGAGGGTTGCCACAGGCACACCGGACTCGCGGGACGCCCTGGCCGTCGACCAGTACCGAGGTACCGGCCTGGAGGATCGCCTGATAGCCCGTGGGTGCGTTGTTCTTGTACCCGTGGTTGGTCACCCGGGTGTCCCAGCCCAGCCGGACCGGCGTGAGCGATCGCAGATAGGTGGGGATCCCGGCCTGCCGGACGCCCAGCGTGGCGGCGAAGGCCCCCTTCTTGTCCGCGTGCTCCGTGAGGAACGTGATCTGCTTCTCCACGTCACAGCTCGCGATGTTGCGGGTGCCCCCGTACAGGCCCGGGTGTCCGCCGTCGACTTCGAGGGTGCGCGCGCCGCTCGCAGCGCCCTGTACCGTCCCGGCTGTCCCGGCCGTCCCGGGCGCGGCAGCGGCCCGCTCCGGCGCCACGGCCGTGGACGGGGTGAACGGATCGGGCCCGGCAGCCGCGGCGGCCTCCAGGAAGACCTCGCCGCCGGCCGCGCTGTTGCCGCCGAACACGGCGAAGCTGACGACCGCCGCCGAGACCACGACGACTGCCGTGCTCGCACTCACCAGGGTCCTGCGCGACCGCCGGCGACGCTTCGGCAGCCCTTCCCCGTCATCGCCGGCGGGGGACGCGGGAGGCCCCGTCGGGTGGGACGGAGGCGGCGGAGGAGGCGGCACCGGCGGCGGAGCCTCAGGTGGGGGCGCGGGCTGCGGCTGCGCACCCCGGCCCGACAGCGGGCCGGGCGGGGGGCCCGTGGGGTGCTCGGACGAAGAGGGCATGGGACTCACGACACTCGCCCCCTGACACAGGGCACCGGGACAACGATGGTGACTCGCATGCTCGCTCCTTCTGGCCGTCAACGCCTCCACATCCCGGAGGGGGAATCTCGAAACCGGTGCCGCGAAGCAGAAGTCGGCGAAAGGACGACCCCGGGCGGGGCCGTCTGATCACCTGCGGCATCGATGGGGCCACGTACTGGGTGTGAGCCCGTCTCTCGAGTAAGCCCCCCGCCCCTGTGCCGCGTCATGTCGCGACCTTTCGGGACTTGACAGAACCAGCTGGGACCCCTGACGCGTGGAGCGGATGGAGCAGGGCCGGTCGTACGTCCACGCGCGGTGAACGCGGCGACGCAGGGGATCACCACCGGGTCCTTCGGGTCGCCACGATCCACCTGCCGCGCCGGGTCCCGGCCGTGATCCACGGCTCCTGGATCCCCGACACCGCCGCCTGATCCCGGACCCGGCCGGGCCACCGGGTGAGCCGCGTCTCACCTGTGCGCCGCCGCTTGTCCATGCAACGAGTTGCATAGCAGGATCAGCGGCATGGCGCTCGAACACGCGATCCTCGTCTCCCTGCTGGAGAAGCCGGGCTCCGGCTATGAGCTGGCCCGCCGGTTCGACCGGTCGATCGGCTACTTCTGGACCGCCACGCACCAGCAGATCTACCGCGTGCTCAAGCGCATGGAGAGCGACGGGCTGCTCGCCGTCCGTACGATTGCGCAGCAGGGCCGGCCGGACAAGAAGGAGTATTCGGCCGCTGGTCCCGGCCGGGTCGCGCTCGCGCAGTGGCTGCACGAGCCGATCGAGCCGGAGAGCCTGCGGCACGACCTCGCCGTGAAGATCCGCGGGGCGGCCTTCGACGACCCAGCGTCCCTGATCCGCGAGGTGGAGCGGCACCAGCAGGCCCACCGGGACCGGCTCACGCGCTATCTCGCCGGGGAACTGCGTGACTTCACCGGGCCCGACGCCCCGGCACCGCTCGACGCCGGCCAGGAACTCCAGCACGTCGTGCTGCGCGGGGGGATCGCGCAGGAGCGGATGACGATCGCCTGGCTCGACGACGTCCTGGCCACCCTCCGCCGGCTCGGCCGGAGCGCGCCGCCCGCGCCGCCGACCTCGTAGCCCGCGAGCACCCTCGTCTCCTGCCCTCTCCCTCCGCGCATCCGCGCTAACCCCGACTCCGACCCCTCGGAAGGTGATCCGCCATGTCCGACCCTCTGCTGTTCCACCCGCACACCTACGACCCGGCGCACTTCGACCCGGAGACCCGCAGGCTGCTGCGCGCGACCGTCGACTGGTTCGAGGCCCGCGGCAAGCGGCGGATCATCGAGGACTACCGCACCCGTGCCTGGCTGGCCGACTTCCTCGCCTTCTCCGCCAAGGAAGGGCTCTTCGCGACGTTCCTGACCCCGGCGGCCGCCGCCGGAGAGGGCGAGCCGGACAAGCGCTGGGACACCGCGCGGATCGCCGCCCTCAACGAGATCTTCGGCTTCTACGGTCTCGACTACTGGTACGCCTGGCAGGTCACCGTCCTCGGCCTCGGCCCGGTCTGGCAGAGCGACAACGCCGCCGCCCGCGAGCGCGCCGCGCAACTGCTGTCGGAGGGCGAGGTGTTCGCCTTCGGCCTGTCCGAGAAGTCCCACGGCGCCGACATCTACTCCACCGACATGCTGCTGGAGCCGGACGGCGACGGCGGCTTCCGCGCCAGCGGATCCAAGTACTACATCGGCAACGGCAACGCTGCCGGGCTCGTCTCCGTCTTCGGCCGCCGCACCGACATCGAAGGCCCGGACGGCTATGTCTTCTTCGCCGCCGACAGCCGCCACCCGGCGTACCGGCTCGTGAAGAACGTCGTCGACTCCTCCAAGTACGTCAGCGAGTTCCGCCTGGAGGACTACCCGGTGGCCGCCGAGGACGTCCTGCACACCGGGCGCGCCGCCTTCGACGCCGCGCTGAACACCGTCAACGTCGGCAAGTTCAACCTCTGCACCGCCTCGATCGGCATCTGCGAGCACGCGATGTACGAGGCCGTCACGCACGCGCACAACCGGATCCTCTACGGCCGGCCCGTCACCGCCTTCCCGCACGTGCGCCGCGAGCTGGCCGACGCCTACGTCCGCCTCGTCGGGATGAAGCTGTTCAGCGACCGCGCCGTCGACTACTTCCGCTCCGCCGGACCCGACGACCGCCGTTACCTTCTCTTCAACCCGATGACCAAGATGAAGGTCACGACGGAGGGCGAGAAGGTCATCGACCTGATGTGGGACGTGATCGCCGCCAAGGGTTTCGAGAAGGACAACTACTTCGCCCAGGCGGCCGTCGAGATCCGCGGACTGCCGAAGCTGGAGGGCACGGTCCACGTCAACCTCGCGCTGATCCTCAAGTTCATGCGCAACCACCTGCTGGACCCGGCCGAGTACGCGCCCGTGCCGACGCGCCTCGACGCGGCCGACGACGACTTCCTGTTCCGGCAAGGACCGGCCCGTGGGCTGGGCTCCGTACGCTTCCACGACTGGCGACCGGCCTACGACGCCTACGCCGCCGTGCCGAACGTCGCGCGCTTGCGCGAACAGGCCGACGCCCTCGCCGAGTTCGCGGCGACCATCGCGCCCGACGAGGCGCAGGGACGCGACCTCGACTTCCTCCTCTCCGTGGGGCAGCTGTTCGCCCTGGTCGTCCACGGACAGCTGATCCTGGAGCAGGCCCGCCTGACGGACCTGGACGAGTCCGTGCTGGACGAGCTGTTCTCGGTGCTCGTGCGCGACTTCTCCCAGCACGCCGTGGAGCTGCACGGCAAGGACTCCAGCACGCCGGAGCAGCAGGCCTGGGCGCTGGCCGCCGTCCGCCGCCCGGTCATCGACGAGGCCCGCTCGGCTCGCGTCTGGTCCCGCGTCGAGGCCCTGTCCGGCTCCTACGAGATGGCGCAGTAGGAGCGCCGTCCCTTCGGCGGCCCCCACGGCACCGTCGTGGCGACCGCCGAAGGGGTCCGTCGCAAGCGCGCCCGTCGGTCAGCGCAGGGATTCGGCCGGCGGGCGCTCGCGGAGGGCTCCGTAGGCGATGAAGTACGCCGGGATGCGGTTCAACCAGGCCGATGCGGTGACGAGTTCCGTCACCCGCTTGGCGCGCCGGGGGTCGCCGAACGCGGTGCGGCCCTGGAGGATGGGTTCGAGGACCTGGGTGTGGGCCAGGCGTTGGAGCCGCTGCGTCGCCACGGTGGTGGGCCAGCGGCGGAGCTGGACGCGGCGCACGTCGTTCAGGCCCACCCTGCCCTCGCGCAGCGGACGCACGAGGTGGCGGGCCGCGGCGACCGCGTCCTGCACGGCGAGGTTGATGCCGATGCCGCCCACCGGTGACATCGCGTGGGCGGCGTCGCCGATGCACAGCAGCCCCGGGCGGTGCCAGCGGCGCAGGCGGTCCAGTCGTACGTCGAGCAGTTTCACCTCGTCCCAGGAGGTGACGGCGTGGCTCCGGTCGGCCAGCCAGGGGGCGGCCTCCGCGAAGCGGGCCATGAACCGCTCCAGGCCCTCGGCGCGGCGCTCGGCGTCGGTCCCCTTCGGGATGAGCGCGGCGCACTGCCAGTAGTCGCCGCGGTCGATGAGCGCAGTGAAGAACCGGTCGCCCAGGCCGCCCACGAGCCCGCCTGGGTCGCCCTCGCGCCGGGGCAGGCGGAACCACCAGGCGTCCATGGGGCACGGGAAGTGCTCCAGGCCGAGTTCGGGCAGGGTCCTGGCCAGTGAGCCGCGGCCGTCGCAGGCCACGGTCAGGGTGGCCCTGAGTTCGCCGGTGGCGCCGTCCGCGGTGCGGTAGCGCACGCCGTTGACGCGTCCGCCCTCGATGAGGAAACCGGTCGCCTCGGTGTCCATGCGCAGGTGGAAGGAGGGTTCCCGGGCCGCCTCGTCGGCGAGGAGGTCGAGGAGGTCCCACTGGGGCACCATCGCGATGTAGTTGTACTTCCCGGGCAGGGCCCCGATGTCGCCGACGGTGACCAGGCAACGGTCCGGTCCGATGGGCAGCTGAACCGTGGTGACGCGGCGCTGCGGCAGCCGGGCGAAGCGTTCGGCCAGGCCGATGTCGTCGAGCAGCGACAGGGTGGTGGGGTGCACGGTGTCGCCGCGGAAGTCGCGCAGGAAGTCACCGTGTCTCTCCAGCACCGTCACCTCCACACCGGCGCGGGCCAGCAGCAGCGCGAGCACCATTCCGGCCGGGCCGCCCCCCACCACGCAGCAGGTCGTTCGCTCCACGGCAACCACTCCCTTCGCGGAGATCGGGCGATCCCCACGGCACGTATACCGCACCGCGGGCGGCGGCCCCGGCGGAACACTCGCCGGTTGCGCGCAGGCCCTGTCCAGGCCGATCAGGCGGAGATCGCCGACGGGAGCGACGGGAGCGAGGGGTGCACGCAGACACCGAACGGCGGGGCCGTATCCTGAGGGAGACGATGCGGGCACTGCCGATGCGTCGCAGCCGCCCGCCGCAGCCGGGCGCCGCCACACTCCGGGTACCAGGTACCCGGCAGATGATCGGGAGTTGACGGGTGATCAGTCTGGCCGCAGTGGGGGCAGTAGCCCTGGTCGAACTGGGCATGGCCCTGACTCCGGGGCCGAACATGATCCACCTCGCCTCTCGCGCGATCACCCAAGGCCGCAGGGCGGGCCTGGTCAGCCTGAGCGGGACCGCTGTGGGATTCCTGTGCTATCTGCTGGCCGCGGCCGCAGGCCTGTCCGCGCTGTTCGCCGCCGTGCCGCTGGCGTTCACGGTGGTCAAGCTCGCTGGGGCCGCCTACCTGGCTTACCTGGCCTGGGGGATGCTCAAGCCCGGTGGCCGCTCGCCCTTCGCTCCGGCCCAGGACCTGCCTCCGGTCTCTGACGCCCGCCTGTTCTCGATGGGGCTGCTGACCAACCTGCTCAACCCCAAGATCGCTCTCTTGTACGCCGCTCTGCTGCCCCAGTTCATGGATCCACAGGCGGGCCCGGGCTGGGCGCAACTGCTCCAGCTCGGTGGTGTGCAGATCATCGTGGGTATCTCCGTGAACGCTCTGATCATGCTGGGCGCAGCACGGGTGTCGGGCTTCCTGGCCGCCCGGCCCCGCGTGATGACCGCTCAGCGGTTCGCGTCAGGCGGCCTGCTCGGCGTCTTCGCGCTGCGCACCGCACTGTCCCGTACCCCTGTCTCGGCCTGAGCCCTGCCCGCACGCCTGTGACACCGGCCTGATCGCCCGCTCGACGGTGCTGCGCTTCTTGGAGCGGTCCTCATCGAAGCCTGGTGGCCGTCCACCACGTGTGCCGTTCACTCGGATCACCCCGCCCCCTGCCCGCAGGAACGACTCGGGCACGCAGTGGTCACACGACCGGCCGGACAGGCTGGCGCCGTGACCCGGTGAACCTTTCCGGCCACAGCACTAGGCTCGACCCCGTGCCAGCCTCCCGTCTCCACCGCGTCGCCGTCCTCGTCCTCGAAGGCGCGAAGCCGCTCGATGTGGGCATCCCCGCGCAGGTCTTCACGACCCGCGCGAGCATGCCGTACGAGGTGCGGGTGTGCGGCGCGGCCCCTGGGCTCGTGGCCGGCGGCGACGGGCTCTCGTACCACGTGACGCACGGGCTGGACGCCCTCGCGTGGGCCGACATCGTCTTCGTCCCCGGTTACCGCTTCCCGGACCGCGAGGACCCGCCGCGGCCCGTCATCGACGCGCTGATCGCGGCCCACGAGCGGGGTGCGCGGCTCGCCGCCATCTCGACGGGCGCATTCGCGCTCGCCGCGACGGGCCTGCTCGACGGGAAGCGCGCGACGACGCACTGGCACTACGCGCGGGCCCTCACCGCCAAGCACCCGCTCGTCCGGGTCGACGAGAACGTCCTGTTCGTCGACGAGGGCAGCGTCCTCACCTCGGCGGGCGCCGCGTCCGGCATCGACCTGTGCCTGCACATCCTGCGCGGCGACCTCGGCGTGGCAGCGTCGAACCACGCGGCGCGGCGCCTGGTCGCCGCCCCCTACCGCAGCGGCGGCCAGGCGCAGTACGTGCCGCGCAGCGTGCCGGAGCCGCTCGGCGAGCGGTTCGCCGCCACGCGCGAGTGGGCGCTGCGCCGGCTCGGCGAGCCCCTCACCCTGGAGTCCCTGGCCCGGCACGCCGGGGTGTCGCCCCGTACGTTCTCGCGGCGGTTCGTGGAGGACACCGGGTACACGCCGATGCAGTGGGTCATGCGGGCCCGCATCGACGTGGCCCGTGAGCTGCTCGAACGCTCGCAGCGCGGTGTCGAGCAGATCGCCGCCGACGTCGGCCTCGGCACCGGCGCGAACCTGCGGCTGCACTTCCAGCGGATCCTGGGGACCAGCCCGACCGAGTACCGGCGCACCTTCACCAAGGGCGAGTAGGTCCGTGAGGATCCCGCCACCGCTCCTGGCGAGATCCTTTTGAACAGTGGCGATCACGCCGCTGTCGCGGGCGGGCAAGGGGCGCGAACCTGATGTCGAACGAAAGGGACTCGCTCATGACTCGCATCGCCATCAACGGATTCGGCCGCATCGGACGCAACGTGCTGCGCGCGCTGCTCGAGCGCGAAAGCGACCTCGAGGTCGTCGCCGTCAACGACCTCACGGAGCCGAAGGCCCTCGCGCGGCTCCTCGCGTACGACAGCACCTCCGGCCGGCTCGGCCGCCCGGTGACCGTCGACGGGAACACCCTGGTCGTCGACGGCCGCCGCATCACGGTGCTGGCCGAGCGGGAGCCGGAGCAGCTGCCGTGGGCCGACCTCGGCGTCGACATCGTGCTGGAGGCCACCGGCCGCTTCACCTCGGCTGACGCCGCCCGCGCCCACCTCAAGGCGGGGGCGAAGAAGGTACTGGTCAGTGCGCCCTCGGACGGCGCCGACGTCACGCTGGCGTACGGCGTCAACACCGACGCCTACGACCCGGCCGTGCACACCATCGTCTCGAACGCGTCGTGCACGACGAACGCGCTCGCCCCGCTGGCCGCGGTCCTCGACGAGCTCGCGGGCATCGAGCACGGCTTCATGACGACGGTGCACGCCTACACGCAGGAGCAGAACCTGCAGGACGGCCCGCACCGCGACCCGCGCCGCGCCCGCGCCGCCGGCGTCAACATCGTGCCGACCTCCACGGGCGCCGCGAAGGCGATCGGCCTGGTGCTGCCGCAGCTCGACGGCAAGCTGCAGGGCGACTCGATCCGCGTGCCGGTCCCGGTGGGTTCCATCGTGGAGCTCAACACGACCGTCGCCCGCGAGGTGACGCGCGAGGAGATCCTGGAGGCGTACCGCGCCGCCGCCCAGGGACCGCTGGCCGGTGTGCTGGAGTACTCGGACGACCCGCTGGTGTCGTCCGACATCACCGGCAACCCCGCCTCGTCGATCTTCGACTCGGAGCTCACCCGCGTCGACGGCCGCCACGTCAAGGTCGTCGCCTGGTACGACAACGAGTGGGGCTTCTCGAACCGCGTGATCGACACCCTCACGCTCCTGGCCGCGGGCTGAGCAGCCGCCCCGCCGTCAGTGACCCGCGCTCCGGCCGGCCCCCTCGGGCCGGCCGGAGCGTGCCGTTCTCAGCGCCCTTCTCAGACCTTCTCAGTGCCGTTCTCAGACGTTCTCAGAAGTCCCCGTAGCGCATGCGGCCGAGCGCCGACATCGGCAGGTCGTGCGCGGCGACCGGGGCCGGCAGGCATGTCGAGCCGGTGAGGTAGCGGTCCACGGCGGCTGCCGCCGCCCGGCCCTCGGCGATGGCCCACACCACGAGCGACTGCCCGCGCCCCGCGTCACCCGCCACGAACACCCCCGGCGCCCGGCCGCCGCGCGCCGCGAAGCCGGCGTCCCGCGCGAAGTTGCCGCGTTCGTCCAGCTCCAGGCCCAGCTGCTCGCGCAGGCCGCCCGCCCGCTCGGGGCCGGAGAAGCCGAGTGCCAGCAGTACCAGCCCGGCCGGCAGGACCCGCTCGGTACCCGCCAGCGGGCTGCGGCCCACCGGCTCGACGGCGGTCAGGTGGAGCGCCCGTACCCGGCCCGAGGCATCCCCCTCGAAGCGCAGGGTGGCGCAGGCGAACAGCCGGGGGTCGCGGCCCTCGCGCCCGCGGGCCTCGGCGTGGGCGTGGGAGATCCGGTACGTCCTGGGGTACACCGGCCAGGGCTCGTCGCCGGTGCGGCCGGGGCCGGGCTCCGGGTTGATGTCGAGCTGGACCACGGACATCGCGCCCTGCCGCAGGGCCGTTCCCATGCAGTCGGATCCGGTGTCGCCGCCTCCGACGATGACCACGTGCCTACCCTCGGCGGTGACGGGCGAGTCGACCCGGTCACCCTCCTGTACCCGGTTCGCGCAGGTCAGGTAGTCCATGGCCTGGTGGATGCCGTGCAGCTCGCGGCCGGGGACGGGTAGTTCCCTGCGCTCGCCGGCTCCGATCGCGACGACGACGGCGTCACACCGGCCGCGCAGCTCGGCGGCATCGGCGTCGACACGGGCGCCCCCTTCGGCCGCGGCTCCGACGTCGTGGCCGGTGATGAACACGGTGCCCTCGGCGCGCATCTGCTCGATCCGGCGGTCCAGCTGCGCCTTCTCCATCTTGAACTCGGGGATGCCGTAGCGCAGCAGGCCGCCGATCCGGTCGGCCCGCTCGTGGACCGTGACCGCGTGGCCGGCCCGGGTCAACTGCTGCGCGGCGGCCAGTCCGGCCGGACCGGAGCCTATGACGGCCACGGTCTTGGCGCTGTGCCGCTCGGGCGGCCTCGGCACCATGTAGCCGCGCCGCAGTCCCTCGTCCGCGATCGTCTGCTCGATGTTCTTGATGGTCACGGGGTCCGCGTTGATCGTGAGGACGCAGGCGTCCTCACAGGGGGCCGGGCAGAGCCGTCCGGTGACCTCCGGGAAGTTGTTGGTCGCGTGCAGCCGCTCGTACGCCGCGCGCCAGTCGCCGTGGGCGGCGTAGGCGTTCCACTCGGGTATGAGGTTCCCGAGGGGGCAGCCGGTGTGGCAGAACGGGATTCCGCAGTCCATGCAGCGGTCGGCCTGCCTGGAGACGAGCGGGAGCAGGGCCTGGCCCGCGTAGACCTCGTGCCAGTCGCCGAGCCGTTCCTCGACGGGACGGGCCGGGACGGGCTCGCGGGGGATCCTGAGGAAGCCGAACGGATCGGTCACTCGCCGCCTCCCTGGATCGTTCGCGGCGGGGTGTACGGGTGCGCGCACCGCGGTTCCGGCGCACGCTTTCAGTGGCGGTCCGACCAGGTTACGCCGCCTCCGTGGCGGGCGCCCAGGGCCGCTCGGCCGCGCGCGCCCGGGGGCTCAACGGTTCGGGGCGGTCACCCGCGCAGCAGGGCGCAGACGAAGTCCTCCTGGACGTTCCGGACCCGCGCGAGCAGCTCGGGGTTGCCGGTCAGGGACGTCTGGGTGGTGATCGTGAAGGTCAGCGAGCGGCTGCCGTCCGCCGTGGCCGCGGCGAGCTGTGTGTAGCCGGGCGTGTTGCCGGTGTGGCCGTACACCGTTCCGCAGCGGGTGGTGTAGCGGTAGAGGGCCAGGCCCGCCTCGGTCCGGCCGGGTCCGGGGGGCTGGGAGAGCGCGCCGGGGATGAACCTGAACTGCTGGCGGCGGGTGCGGTCCGAGATGAGGGCGCCGCCCGCGTAGCCCCGGATGAAGGCGGTCAGGTCCTCCGGGGTCGAGACGATGCCCCCTGCCGCCCAGGCTCCGGAGGCGCTCACGGCCTCGCTGACGTCGACGGGCCCTTCCTGCGGGTCGATCTGGTAGCCGTGGAGGAAGGGCTCGGGCAGCCCGTAGCCCTGGGGCAGCGTGGTGGCGGTCAGGCCCAGCGGCCGGTACACGAGCTCGCGCAGCAGCGTCTCGTACCGGCGTCCGGTGGCGGCCTCGGCCATCAGGGCGACGGCGATGTTGTCGGAGTTGGAGTAGTGGTAGCGGCTGCCCGGCCGGAATTGGAGGTCCTCGCCGGCGACGAACTCCAGCAGGCGCCGGGAGTCGAAGTGGTGGCGGGGGTCCGCGGAGACGATGTCGAGGAACTCCTGGGAGGCCGAGTAGTCGGGCAGTCCGCTGGTGTGGTTGAGGAGTTGCCGCAGCGTCACCTCGTGCCACGCGACGGGCTGATCGGGCAGGACCTCGCCGATGGTGGCGTCCAGCCGCAGCCGGCCGCGGTCGACGAGGCTCAGGGCCACCGCTCCGCTGAAGGCCTTCGCGACGCTGGCGATGCGCATGTGGTCGGTCGCGCTCGGCGGCCTGCCGCTCTCCAGGTCGGCCACGCCCGCGCGGTAGACCTTCGTACGGTCGCCGTCGCGCAGGACGGCGATGACCCCGGGGGGCCCGTCGGGCCGGTCCACGAGTTCGCGGAGCTCCTGGCGGAGGTCCGCCGCGGTGGGCGACGGCGGGTTGCGGTCCGCCACGGCCTGCGCGGGCGGCACGCAGACGCCGAGCAGGGCGCCCCACACGGCGGTGGCGGCGGCCAGGCGCAGGGACGGACGGATCCGGCGGGCGCGGCCGTACGGGCGTGGGGACACGGCGGAACCTCCAGGGGAGACACGGAGCGCGGTGGCCCACGATGGCACCGGCCGCGTCGATGCCGGCGCAGACACGGCCGCACGGGGGCGGCCGTGGCCCGTCCGGCCCAGACGGGTACCGGGTCGCGGTCCGCGCCGGCCGTGCCCGCCGGCCCAGCTGCTCGGCCGCATGGTGTCCCGCGAAGCGCGAGGTGCTCCGCCGCAGATCGCGGGCTACGGTCGGGAGGTTTGCGGTCGCGGCGAGCGAGCAAGCGCGAGGTGACCGGAACACCGATCGAGGAGGCGTGTGGAATGGCGGACCAGGGCAAGGGCCAGGACGTGGTCGCGGTGATCCTCAAGGACCACCGCACGATGGAGGAGCTCTTCCGCCGGATGCGGAGCATCGAGGCCGACCGCGCAGCGGCCCGGGACGAGTTCTCGGCACTGCTCATCGCGCACGGCGAGGCCGAGGAGGCCAAGGTCTACGGCGCTTTCAAGCGTTTCCGGGGCGTCGACGACGACGAGGTGGAGCACGGCGAGGAGGAGCACGCCGAGGGGAACGAGGCGCTGCTGAAGCTTCTGGAAGTGGAGGACGTCGGCTCCGAGGAGTGGGACGAACGCCTGGAGGACCTGGTCAAGGCGGTCTCCCACCACCTGGACGAGGAGGAGCGGACCATCCTCAACGGCGCCCGGGAGAACGTCCCCGACGAACGCAGGGCCGAGCTGGGTGCCGCGTTCCTGGAGGAGCGGGAAAGGCAGCTCGCGTCGGACTGCGGCAGCATCGAGAACGTCCGCAAGATCGTGGGTAGGTGACGGGCCCCGGCGGGTACGTTGAGGCGACCCGTCTGACAGCTCTGCGGCAGGCCGGCGAAGCAGCTCGCCGGCCTGCACGACACGGCTAGGGTCTGTATCGAGTTGCCCTGCGGGGCAACTCGATACAGACCCTAGTGCCGCGCGCATACCCGCAGGTCAACGCCGTCCGCTCGCACGGACAGGGAGTTCGGGGCGAGCGGCGCAGGCGCGGGCAGTCGGAGCGGGCCGCTGCCCGGGGTGATCGACCCCAGCACGCGGGGGCCGGCGGCCCCGGTGCAGCCGGGCGTGTTGCCCGGGAGGCCGTGCACGGTGAGGTAGCCGAGTACGGCGAACGCGTACGCCTCCTTCGCCGCGGCGGGCAGGCCGAGTTCCTCCGAGGCGCGCAACCGCGTACCGGCCAGTTCGGCGCGGAGCATCGCCGTCAGCGTCGGGTTGCGCACCCCGCCTCCCGAGGCGAACACCTCGGTGGCTCCCAGGGGCCGGAGCGCGTCGGCGACGGTCCGGGCCGTGAGGCGGGTGAGCGTGGCGACGACGTCCTGCGGCGGCAACTGCCCGAACTCCCCCAGGTAGGGACGGAGATACCCCTGGTGGAAGAGTTCCTTGCCCGTCGTCCGCGGCGCGGGCAGCCGGTAGTACGGCTCGGTGAGCAGCCGTTGCAGCAGGCCTTCGTGGACGCGTCCGGAGGCGGCGAGCGCGCCGTCCTCGTCGTACGCCAGCCGCCCGCCGCTCAGTTCGCGTACTGCGGCGTCGATCAGGGCGTTGCCCGGGCCGGTGTCGAAGGCCACGGGGTCGGCGTGGCGGGGGACGACGGTGACGTTGGCGATCCCCCCGATGTTCAGGGCGGCCGGCACTCCGGGACGGCCGCGCAGCAGCATCAGGTCGATCAGGCTGACCAGCGGTGCGCCCTGCCCGCCGGCCGCGATGTCGCGCGTCCGGAAGCCGGAGACGACCGGGCGGCCGGTGGCCTCGGCGATCCACGCCGGTTCGCCGAGCTGGAGGGTGCCGTGGACCTGTCCGTCCGCGGCCCAGTGATACACGGTCTGCCCGTGTGAGGCGATCAACTCCGCACTCCCCCGGCACAGTTCCAGGTCGGCGCGGACGGCCAGCCGCCCGAAGGACTGCCCGATGCGGGTGTCGAGACGGCATACGTCGGCGAGGGTGGTGGGGGCGGGGGGCAGGGCCCGCGCGAGCTCGCTTCGCAGGTCGGCCGGGTACGGTTCGCTGACCATGCCGAGCGGGGTGAGGTGCAGCGCGCCGTCCTCCGGCCGGTGGGCGAGGTCGCAGGCGGCGGCGTCCACGGCGTCGTAGGAGGTCCCGGACATCAGGCCGATCACCCTCATCGCAGCGGCTTGCGGTGGTCGTCGCCGCGCAGCGTCAGCAGCGCCGCGGCGCTGACGGCGCAGGCGCCGGCGGCGTAGTGGGCGGGGATGGCGGTGTCTGCGGTCCTGGCGGTGAGCGCGGTGATGACGAGCCCCGCGCAGCCGGAGAACACGGCGTTGGCGAGGGCGTAGGAGAGTCCGAGCCCGGTGCAGCGCACGCGTCTGGGGAACATCTCGGCCAGCATGGCCGGTCCCGGTCCGGCGAGCAGGCCGACCAGCGCGCCGGCCGTGAGCACGGCCGCGGCCCGGGTCTGCGGGGATGACCCGGGTGACTGGAGCAAGTGCAGCAGGGGGTGGGCGAGTACGGCGATCCCGAGCGCACCGCCGAGCATGACGGGGCGCCGCCCGACGCGGTCGCTGAGCAGTCCGGCGGGCAGGATCGACGCGGCGAAGCCGAGGTTGACGAGGGTGGTGGCCAGCAGGGCGTCCCGGAACGACGCGCCGAGAGCGGACTGGAGATGGGACGGCAGCACGACGAGGAAGGTGTAGCCGGCCGCCGACCAACCGAGGATCCGTCCGATGCCGAGTACGACGGCACGGGCCTGCTCCGCCAGGGCACTTGTGCCGGTCGGCCCGGTCGCGTCTGTTGCGTCCGCCGCGCCGGGCTGCGGCGCGCCGGGGGGCGCGTCCGGGATCTCCTCCAGTGCCGTGCGCAGCCACAGCGCGACCGTGCCCAGCGGCAGGGCCAGCAGGAACGGGATCCGCCACCCCCACGCGTACAGCGCCTCGGCCGGCAGGGCCGTGGCCAGGGCCGCGGCCGTACCGGCGCCGGCCAGCAGGCCGAGGGCGACGGTGAGGGACTGCCACGCGCCGTACAGGCCGCGTCGGCCGGGCGGCGCGTGCTCCACCATCAGGGACACCGCGCCTCCGAACTCGCCTCCGGCGGACAGCCCTTGGAGCACGCGCAGGAACGTGAGCAGCCAGGGGGCGACGGCTCCGATGTCGGCGCGCGTGGGGAGGAGCCCGATCAGGGTGGTGGCGAGCGTCATGAGGCCGACGACGAGCACGAGGGTGGGGCGGCGGCCGAAACGGTCACCGATGCGCCCGAACAACAGGGCGCCGACGGGCCGGAAGAAGAAGGCGAGGGCGAACGAGGCGTACGTGGCGACCAGCGCTTCGGCGCCGCCGCCGGGGGCCCCCGCGTGCGGGGTGAAGAAGTTGGCCGCGATGACGGTGGCGAAGCAGCCGTAGACGCCGAACTCGTACCACTCGACGAGGTTGCCCGCCGAACCGGCGAGCAGGGCCCGGCGGGCCGCGGCGTGGGGCGGCGGCGCAGGGAGCAGTTCGGTCGGGCTCACCCGTGCTGCGTGCCCGCTCGGAGGCGGGCCGATGCCTGCCGGCGTCCCGATTCAGCACATCGGCGGCGGGGCGATGGTCGCCTGTTCGTATCATCTCGATTCGAACGCAAATGCGGGACAAATCACATCGTGTCCGATGCGGCCTCGGCAGGACGTGCGGGAAAACTGGTCCGCCGTCAGAGCCAAGACGACTGCCACCGAGAACAGGACCAGGCCACTGATCTGAATTGTCGCCTGCCAACCGATTGCGGAGGTGTCACGATGTCCTGCTCCAGGACCGACTTCCGAAAGGCCCTCAAGGGCACTTCTCCGATGTGCTGTTGCCTCAGAGCACGTGCCGTCTTCTTCATACTGCTCCTCGCGGCCGGCGCCCTGACCGGCCACACGGACCCGGCCCACGCAGCGCCGTCCTACGGCGCGAGAGCCGTCAAGGTGGCCGCCTCCAAACAGGGCTCGCCGTACGCCTACGGCGCCACCGGCCCCAGACGCTTCGACTGCTCGGGCCTGACCCTGTACGCCTTCAAGAAGGCCGGCAAACGCCTCCCGCGCACGGCCGACCAGCAGTACGAGCACACCCGCCACATCCCCAAGGCCGATCGCACGGCCGGTGACCTGGTCTTCTTCCCCCGAGGGGCGACCATGACACACGTCGGCATCTACGCCGGCAACAACAGGATCTGGCACGCTCCCCGTCCCGGCACGACCGTGCGTCTGGAACGGATTTGGAGCGAAGCGGTCCGATACGGACGCGCCACCTGAGCCGTCCCCTGCTCCCCCACCCGTTCGCAGCGCGTTCGCGCTCACCGCCTGGCCGGCAGTGACCGGCGCACGCGCGTGTACGTCGATCGACCCCTGGTCACCGATCCTCTTCTCGGTGGTGCGCGTGACCTGGAAGCGGGCGACGGCACGGGGCAGCCGCCCGGCACGGCGGTAGGACTAGTGCAGCCGCCAGGTGAGTTTTCCGCCGCCGACCCAGCGGACCACGTCCGGATCGTCGAGGTCGTGGATGGTGATCCCCGCGTCCGCGGCAGCCAGGATCACATCGGTCATGGATGTCGCCATGCGGGCCACCTCCCCGTCGATCTCGACGATCCGGAAGGGCGGGTCGCCGGGCTGGACCCCCAGGACGGTGACCCGCGCCGAGGACATGTACGGGCTCATGCTCTCTGTCATGCGGAGATCGTTCCATGCCGACCGCCGTGTCCCGCCCATTGGCAGCGCGTCGGCCGCCCGCAATGACACCCCGCGGCCGCTCCCGGTGGCACTGAGTTACCGTGCTGAGTACGCGTACTCTGACGCGCCCGGCGGCCCGGCCCCATCATGGTGATCATCAAGGCCCTGCGGCCGCGTCCCACCCGGGCAACACGAGGAGTTCCATGCGTTCTGGACCGGTGCGCACCTTCGCCGTCCTCACCTTCGGCAACTGGCTGTCGGGGGCGTACCTCGGCTTGGCCGCGTTCCTGCTGCTGACAGGCGCCGGCGACGGCGGCGACCAGACGACCGGGATATTCGCCCTGATGCTGGCCGTCCCCACCGGGGCCCTCCTGCTCTCGGTGGTCAACTCGATGGGGTCCTGGGCGCAGACCGACGCCACCATCTGGTGCATCCTGGCGTGCTCGTACCTCTTCCAGGCTTTCCTGCTCGGCCTGGTCGCCCGCGCGTCCCGCCGGCGGCGGGACGTATCCGGCGAGGTCAGAGCCTCGCAGATGCGGCCTGGTCGATCATCGGCAACCCTTGCCGTGGGGGACGAACCCTAAGGAGGCCGTCATGTCGATGATGGACAAGCTCAAGCAGATGCTGCGGGGTCACGAGAGCCAGGCCGACCAGGGAATCGACAAGGCCGGTGACTACGTCGACGGCAAGACGCGGGCCAGGTACAGCAGTCAGGTCGACACCGCGCAGGACAAGCTCAAGGAGCAGTTGCGCCGCGACCAGGGGAACCCGCCCCCGCCCCAGCGCTGACCCCGCCCTGAGCTCTGCCTGGGCCGTACGGTTCGGCTGCGGCGCGGGTGGGTGGCTGCTGGGGCTGCGCCCCGGGCTGTGCGGTTCGGCTGCCGTCGGTGTTTCGGCTGCGGGCCGGTGGCTGCTGGGGCTCTGCCCCAGGCCCCGCGCCTCAATCGCCGGCGGGGCTGGGTGGTGTGGGGTGGTGCCCCGCCGGAGTGTCTCCTCGGCTCGCGCGGTGCTGCATGTCGCGGTGGTGCCCGGTGGTGCGCGCTCGTCCTGCGGGGACACTCCGCCGTGTCCCCACCCCACGGCAGGCTCCGACCGTGCCCCGCAGACGCCGAAAGCCGACCACGTCTTCCGGACTCCGCCCCGTCGCGGTGGAGCGGGGACGGGCAGGGGTGTCCCCGCAGGACGAGCGCGCAACCACCGAGCACAACCGAGAAGGCTAGTCACGCGCGAGCCGAGGAGACACCCCTGCCCGGCGCCGCGACCGGCCCGCACCACTCCAGCCCCGCCGGCGTTTGAGGCGCGGGGCCTGGGGCAGAGCCCCAGCAGCCACCCCGCCCGGCAGGGCGAAGACCCGGGCCCGGGACGCGACCCGGACTGCCACCCGCCGCGGGAGCGGAAGGGCGGAGCCCCAGCACCACCCCGCCCGGCAGGGCGAAGATCCGGGCCCGGGGCGTGCTCCGGACTGCTACCCGCCGCGGGAGCGGAAGGGCGCCATCGCGGTGATCGTCAGCGGGCCCAGCCGGGTTTCGCACAGGGTGGCGAAGCCGAAGTGGTGGTACAGGGGGACGTTCGACGGGTCCGCCGTGGTCAGGTAGGGGGCGGGTGAGGTCGCCAGGACGTGGTCCAGCAGGGCGCGGCCCGCTCCGCGGCCCGTGAGGGCCGGGCGTACCCCGATGAACTCCAGGGTCCAGGCCCCCGGCGGCGCGCCGCCCTCGGTGGCGCCCAGGTAGCGCAGCGTCCGCCCGAGGGCACGCGGCCCGGAGTGCCGCAGCGTACGGGCCGCCCAGAGCGCGCGGGCCCCGGCGGACGGCGTCGCGCCCGGCGGGGTGAGGACGGCCGCCGCGAGGAGCCGGCCGTCCGGCCCGACGAGGGCGGTCCGCCGGGCACCGGCGAGGCGGGCGTGGGTGCGCAGGGTGTTGCGGAACCAGTGGGTGCGGGCGGAGGCCGAGTCGCCGCAGATCCAGGAGACGGCGGGCTCCCGGGCGAACGCGGAGGCCAGCAGGTCGGCGCAGGCGACCGGATCGGGGTCGGTGTCGATCCGCCAGGGAGCCTCAGGCATCGCGCGTCTCCTCCAGCGGGGCTTCCGGTACGAGGTGGCAGACGAGCAGCTTGAGGAAGAACAGTGGTGCGAACCAGGCGAGAGCCATCGGCACCGGCAGCCAGAACAGGTTGACCAGGACGGCCGCCATCAGCACGGCCATCGCCACCGGGCGCCGCAACTGGACCGGTGCGCATTCCACGGCCACCGCCCCGCCGAGGAGCAGTGCGGCGTTGGCCAGGGTCCAGTCGAGGTCGCCGGAGAGGACGAACAGTCCCATCGCGGCGAGGTGGACCAGGTGCGCGGAGACGAACAGCAGCCGTGCGCGCCGGGCCGTGGGGTCGGCCCGGTGGTACCAGCGCTTGGCGGCGTTGGTGGCGTTGGTCAGCACCCCGCCGATCAGGTCGAGTCCGGCCAGGGCCACCACGACGAGTTGGGCGGTGGACCAGTCGCGGGCCGCCCCCGAGTTCCACACCCCGGCGGCCAGCAGCGCCGCGCAGCCGAGGAGGCCGATGGTTTCCACCACGGTCTCGGAACGGGACTTGCCCGGGCCCATGAACCGTTCCAGCCGGCCGGCGAGGCCGGGTGGGGTGGCCGGTATGTCCCAGGAGATTCGCAGGTCAGTGCGCATCGTTCGGCTCCTGTCCGGTCGTCGCCGCGCCCCACAGGCCGCGCAGCAGGGTCCACAGCTGTCCGGACGGATCGCCCGTCTCGGGGGCGGTCGTCATGCGGGCCAGGGCCCACGCGTCGGCGGCGCGGATGACCGCCGCGGTCGCCGCGGCCATCAGTGCGGGGTCCACGTCGTCACGGATCAGCCCGATCCGGCGGCCGTCGCAGACCAGGGCGCCGAACCAGTCGAGCCACGGGCCGCCGGCGGTGCGGCCGATGGCGGCGTCGGCGAGGGCCAGGTCCTCGGGGTGGTCGCCCAGGTGGGCGGCGAGGGCGGTGGAGCCGGCGGCGAACCGGGCGCCGAAGTCGTCCTCGTCGCGGGCCGGCTCCCAGGGCCCGAGGGCGTCGAGCAGCCGGTCGAGGACCCCGTCGAGGACGGCGGTGAGCAGGTCCTCCCGGCCGTCGAAGTAGTGGTAGGCGGCGGTCTTGGAGACCCCTGCCGCTTCGATGATCTTGTTGTAGGAGGCGCTCTCGGCGCCGTGTTCGGCGAAGTGTCGGCGCGCGACCCCCAGGATGTGCTCCCGGCGTTCGGCGGGCAGGCGGTCGAAACGGGGAAGAGGCATGAACCGATCTTACGCACCAGTGGGGTGTACCGCCAGTACACCCCGCTGGTTCCATCAGGTGGGGCGGTACAGGTGCGCAGGTGCGGGGCGCCGCCGAAGGACCGCTGGAGGGGGTCGTAGCGAGATCGCCGGCCGCCTCGGCAAGGTCACCACCGTCGAGCCCCACGCCGCCCGCCGGCGGGCGGGGCGAGGCGGTCCGGCGGGCGACCGAGGACACGTACCGCCACCACCCGCCCGTGGGTGTTCCGCGACCGCCGCCGGGCTGGCGGGCGGCCGCCGGTCTACGCCCGGCCGCCCTCCAGGAGGACACCCATCCACTCCTCGATGCCGGCGACCGTGCGCGGCAGGGCGCCCGACATCAGGCGGGCGCCGTTCGCCGTGATCACCAGGTCGTCCTCGATGCGGACGCCGATGCCCCGCAGCTCGGCCGGGAGGGTCTCGTCGTCGGGCTGGAGGTACAGGCCCGGCTCCACCGTGAGGACCTGGCCCTCTTCCAGGACCCCGTCCAGGTAGGTTTCCGCCCGCGCCTTCGCGCAGTCGTGCACGTCGAGCCCCAGCATGTGCCCGCTGCTGCACAGCGTGTACCGCCGGTGCAGGTCGCCCTCCGCGTCCTTCAGGACGCCCCAGTCGGCCAGACCCTCCGCGATCACCCGCATCCCGGCCCGGTGGAAGTCCCCGAAGCTCGCCCCCGGCCGCAGTGCCGCGATGCCCGCCTCCTGCGCGGCGAGGACCAGCTCGTAGACCTGCCGCTGGACGGGTGAGAAGCGGCCCGACAGCGGGAGGGTGCGGGTGATGTCAGCGGTGTAGAGGGTGTCCGTCTCCACGCCCGCGTCCAGCAGGAGCAGCTCCTGTCCGTTCAGCCGGCCGTCGTTTCGGATCCAGTGCAGGGTGCACGCGTGGGCGCCCGACGCGGCGATCGTCTCGTAGCCGGTGCCGTTGCCCTCGACCCGGGCGCGCAGGCCGAAGACCCCCTCGATCCAGCGCTCCCCGCGCGGGTGGGCCAGCGCGCGCGGCAGGGCCCGTACGACGTCCTCGAAGCCCGCCGTCGTGTGGTCGACGGCCAGTTGGAGCTGCTCCACCTCCCAGGCGTCCTTCACCAGGCGCAACTCCGACAGCGCGGCGGCGAGTTCCGCGTCGGAGCTCGCGTGGCGGCCCTCCGGCGCGCCGAGGGTGTCCAGGTGCGCGCAGCGGATGCCGGTGAGGCGCTCCGCCTCCGCCAGGTCCGGGCGGCGGCCCACCCAGAACTCCCCGTACCGGCGGTCCCGGTAGAACTCCCCGTCCCCGTCCGCCCGCGGCGAGCGGGGTCGCAGGTGGAGCACCGCCTCGTGCGCGTGCGGGCCCGACGGCTCCATGACCAGGACGTGGCCCGCCTGGTCCTCGCCGGTGAGGCCGGTCAGCCAGGCGTAGGCGCTGTGGGGGCGGAACCGGTGGTCGCAGTCGTTGGAGCGGACCTTCAGCTCGCCGGCCGGGACGATCAGCCGCTCGCCCGGGAAGCGGGCCGAGAGGCGCGCCCGGCGGGCGGGGGTGACGTCGTACGCCGGGACCCGGGCGGAGGCGGGGAGCGGGGAGGCGGCCCAGCCATCCGCCATGAACCGTGACAATTCCGGTGACACCGGACGGTCGTGACTGCCCGTGTTGAGGCGGGCGGGGGAGTCGGTCACGGGGGCTCCTTCACGAAAGACGCGAACTGGGGGGCGCACAGGTCTTGTCAGTGCAATTTCACATTACTATGTTACAGCTCACACCGTGGCACGTTAATCCCCGTCAAACGCCGCGTGACGCAGGGCAGTTCACGCACCACCCCCCACCTGACCCCCTCCGAACAGGAGTTCTCGGTGCTCAAGCACAAAGCTGTGCGCTCTTCCCTCCTCGCCTCCGCCGTAGCCGTGACGCTGGTCGCCACCGCGGGACAGGGCGCCACGCAGGCCGCCGAGTCCGCGGCCCCGGCCGCTTTCGCCGGCGCCCAGGCCGCCGCGCCCGCCACCGCGGCCCACGGCCCCACGGGCAACCCGTTCGACGAGGTCGACCGTTTCGCCGAGGCGAAGGACAACGCCCCCGCCCCCGCCCCGGCCCCGGGCGGGCTGGACATCTCCGGCCAGGTCCCCGGCGCCGCCCCGGCCGCCGAGCCCGTCCAGGACCTGGAGAAGCGGGGTACGGGCGCCAGGTCGGCCCCCACCGCGAAGAGCGTCGCCGCGGGCGTCCCCTGCACCCTCGACGGGATCACCAACCTCACGCCCGAGCAGTTCGCCGACTTCCTCGCCGACCAGGCCGTCCTGGCCGACGGCTGTCTGCGCGGCCTCATCTGGACCTGGGACGCCCGCCTGGCCCCGGTGATGTCGGACGCGCACGTCCAGGCCGTCTCGCGCCGGATATCCGCCCTGGCCGCGGCCCACGACGGCCGCAACTCCTCGCACCTGGAGGAGATGTTCACGTACCTGCACGCCGTCGCCTACCACGACTTCTCGCGCGACGAGATCGACGTCACCGACGCCCCGACCACCGCCGCGATACGCAAGGCCATCGACGACTACGGCAACGCCGCCCGGACCTTCGACGTCACCCCCACCAACGCCCGCACCCTGCGCGAGGCCCTCTATTCCGCCGGCCCCGGCCTGCGCCAGCACCAGCTCGGCCTGGTGAAGAAGGTCCTGGCCACCATGGACCCGGCCCACCCGGCCACCCACCTCGACCCCGGCTGGGCCGGCGCCGTGCTCGCCGCGCTCTCCACCAACTACCTCGGCGTCTACCCGGGCAACCAGGACACCGCCTTCCACGCCGCCGTGGCCGCCGACCCCGCCTACCGCGCCGCCTTCAAGGCCTTCGCCGGCTACACGCACCTCAAGGACACGGGCAACGCCTGGGTGGTGCGCGACACGCTCAGCGAGTACGCCCGCTTCGGCCAGGTCGACGGCCTGCGCGACCAGGTCGTCGCCGACCTCGGCGCGATGCTCGGGCCTGTGAAGGCCGGCTTCGGCGACGGCAGCGAGCCGTGGGCCAAGGTCGTCTCCTGGCTCAACTTCTACGAGGCGTGCGAGCCGTACGCGGTGTGCAAGGAGGACATCGAGAAGCGGCTCTTCCCCTACACCTACACCTACGACAACGGCGCCATCAAGGTCCGCACCGCCCTGGACCGGGCCACCGTCGACCAGCTCTACTACGCCAGCAAGCAGGTCAAGGCGCAGTACCACCGCGTCCTCGGCACCGACCAGCCCCTCGCGGGCGACCCCAACGACACGCTGAACATCGTGCTCTACGCCTCCCGCGCCGACTACGTCAACTACCACCCGATCCTGACCGGCTACGACACCAACAACGGCGGCATCTACATCGAGAACGGCGCCACCTTCTACACCTACCAGCGCCGCGTCCCGCAGGACTCCTCCCTCACCCTTGAGGAGCTCTTCCGCCACGAGTACACCCACTACCTCAACGGCCGCTTCGCCGTCCCCGGCTTCTTCGGCCAGGGCCCCTGGTACGAGGGCGACCGCACGACCGCGATGGACGAGGGCACGGCCGAGTTCTTCGACGGCGCCACCCGCGACGACGGCATAGCGGTCCGCAAGTCCCTCGTGAAGAGCATCATCAGCGACACGGCCGGCGGCGGCCCGCGCATGACCGTCGAGCAGCTGCTGAACGCCACCTACGACGGCGACGGCTTCCGCTTCTACAGCTACGCCGGCACCTTCTTCGAGTTCCTGTGGACCGAGAAGCCCTCGCTGCTGCGCGAGATGTACACGCACCTGCGGGCCGACGACGTGGCGGCCTACGACGCCTGGCGCCACCGGATGGGAGCGGACACCTACCTCCAGCGCGACTACGACCGCTTCCTGGACGCGCAGATCGCCAAGGTCGACCAGCTCTTCGTGCCGAACACCACCTTCACCCCCAACGAGCAGCTGCGTGACTCGGCGCTCGCCTCCGTGAAGTCGGCCTTCGCCACGGCCACCTACAACACCCCGGACTGCGTGGAGAACGGCGACCCCGGCAAGCGCCGCTTCACCTGCACGGGCCGCATCACCGCGAACCTGAAGAACTGGCGCAGCGACGACCAGAACTTCAAGGACATGTCGGAGACGGTCGACTACTTCATCCTCGACCGGGCGGGCGCCGCCTCCAACAACCTCGCCGACATGAACTGCTCCTTCGGCACGCCGGAGATCTGGAGCAACAAGGTCGCCGCGACCTCGGCTTACAGCTGCGAGGGACCGCTGCGCAGCTGACGGGCTCCGGACCGGCCCCGCGCCCTTCGGAGGGCGCGGGGCCGGTCTGGGCAGGCACTAAAGAATGTGACATATTACTGCCGTGCTCAAGAGACACTCCCTGGACGCCGTGATCATCGGCGCCGGCGTCGTCGGAGCGGCCTGCGCCTACTACGCGGCCCGCGCCGGACTCTCCGTGGCCGTGGTCGACCGCGGCCCCGTCGCGGGCGGCACCACCGGCGCCGGCGAAGGCAATCTGCTCGTCTCCGACAAGGAGGCGGGCCCGGAGCTCGACCTCGCCCTGCTGTCCACCCGGCTGTGGGCCGAACTCGCCGCCGTCCTCCCCCGGGAGATCGAGTACGAGCCCAAGGGCGGGCTCGTCGTCGCCCCGGACGAGGCCACCGTGAAGGCCCTGCGGAGCTTCGCCCAAGGGCAGCGAGCGGCCGGCGTCGACGCGGTCGAGGTCCCGGCGCACGCCCTGCACGACCTGGAGCCGCACCTGGCCCCGGGCCTCGCGGGAGGCTTCCACTACCCGCAGGACGCGCAGGTCCAGCCGGCGCAGGCGGCTGCCCGGCTGCTGGCCGCGTCCGGCGCCGAGGTCCACCTGGGGGAGGAGGTGACCGAGGTGCTGCTGGACCGGGGCGCCGTACGAGGAGTCCGCACCCCGCGCCGCGAACTCCTGGCCCCGGCCGTCGTGAACGCGGCCGGCACCTGGGGCGGGCACGTCGCCCGGCTGGCCGGGACCTTCCTGCCCGTGCTCCCGCGCCGGGGCTTCGTCCTGGTGACCGAGCCGCTGCCGCGGGTGGTCCGACACAAGGTCTACGCCGCCGACTACATCGCGGACGTCGCCAGCGGCTCCGCCGCCCTGCAGTCCTCGGCCGTGGTCGAGGGGACCCCTGCCGGACCGGTCCTCATCGGCGCCACCCGCGAACGGGTCGGCTTCGACCGGAGCCTGTCGACGGAGGCCCTGCGCCGGCTGGCCTCCCAGGCGGGGGCCCTCTTCCCCGTACTGGCCGGCGTACGGGCCCTGCGCACCTACCACGGCTTCCGCCCCTACCTGCCCGACCACCTCCCCGCGATCGGCCCGGACCCCCGGCGCCCCGGGCTGCACCACGCCTGCGGCCACGAGGGCGCGGGCATCGGCCTCGCCCCCGCCACGGGCCTGCTGATCGCCGCCTGCCTGGCGGGGGCCGAACCCCCACTCCCGGTCCACCCCTTCCGCCCGGACCGCTTCGGCAGCGGCCCGGCCCCCGCCGACACCCCCGAGGAGCACCACTGATGCGCAGCCCCCGCTCGCTGGTCGGCGGCAGCCCGGCGGCCGCGTACGAGATCACCTTCGACGGCCGCGGACTGCCCGCGCAGGAGGGCCAGAGCATCGCCGCCGTGCTGTGGGGCGCCGGGATCCCGGCCTGGCGGACGACGCGCGAGGGCGGCGCCCCGCGCGGCGCGTTCTGCGGGATCGGCAGCTGCTACGACTGCCTCGTCACCGTCAACGGCTCGCCGAACCAGCGGGCCTGCCTGGTCCCCGCCCGCCCGGGGGACGCCGTCACCACCCAGGAGGGAACCGGCCGTGCCGCCCTCACCGTCTGACCCTGCCGTGCCGTCTGCGGACCCGGTGGACCTGGCCGTCGTCGGGGCCGGGCCGGCCGGTTTGGCCGCGGCCGTCACCGCCGCCGGGCTGGGGCTCCGGGTCGCCCTCCTCGACGCGGGCGACCGCCCCGGCGGGCAGTTCTACCGCCACCCCGCCCCGGGCCTGGGCGCGGCCCGCCCCGAGGCCCTGCACCACGGCTGGGCCGAGTTCGCGACCCGCGAAGCCGCCCTGCGCGCACACGAGTCGGCCGGCCGGATCACCTACCTCCCGTCGCACCAGGTGTGGACGGTCGTCCCGGGCGACGCGCCCCGCGCGGGCGAAGGACACGCCGCGCCCGCCACGCAGTGGACCCTGCACGCCGTCGCCGGCCACGCCCCCGCCGAGCGGGCCGCCGCCGTCACCGCGCGCGCCGTGCTCATCGCCACCGGCGCCTACGAGCGCCAGCTGCCCTTCCCCGGATGGACCCTGCCCGCAGTGGTCGGGGCCGGCGGCGCGCAGGCCATGCTCAAGGGCGGACTGGTCCTGCCCGGCCGGCGCGTGGTGGTCGCCGGGAGCGGTCCGCTGCTGCTCGCGGTGGCCGGTTCCCTCGCCGCCGCCGGAGCCACCGTCCCCGCCGTGGTGGAGGCCGCCGCCTACACCGCGTACGCCGGCCGGCTGCCGGCCCTGCTGCGCAACCCCGGCAAACTCGTCGAGGCCGCCGGCTACGGCGGGGCGCTGGCCCGGCACCACGTCCGGCTGCTCACCCGGCACGCCGTCACCGAGGCCCACGGCACGGACCGCGTCGAGGCCGTCACCGTGGCCCGGCTCGACCGCGACTGGCGACCGCTGCCCGGCACCGCCCGCCGGATCCCCTGCGACGCGCTCGCCGTCGGCCACGGGCTCGTGCCCCAGCTCGAACTCGCCACCGGACTCGGCTGCGCCACCCGGCCCGGCTCCGACGGCACCGTCGCCCTGGAGGTGGACGCCCTGCAGCGCACCTCCGTCCCCGGCGTCTGGTCCGCGGGGGAGACCGGCGGCATCGGCGGCGCCCAACTGGCCCTGACGGAGGGCGAACTGGCGGCGCATTCCGTCGCGGACGCGCTGCACCCCGGGAAGGCCGCCCCGCGGGGCGGCCGCGTCGCACGGCTCGCCCGCCGCCGCGCCCGCCTGCGCGCCTTCGCCGACGCGATGGCCGCCGCCCACCGGCCCGGCGACGGCTGGACGGGCTGGCTCCGGGACGACGCCGTCGTCTGCCGCTGCGAGGAGGTCCCGGCCGGCCGGATCCGCGAGGCGGCGGGGGACCTCGGGGCGCGGGACGCCCGTACGGTCAAGCTCCTCACCCGGGCCGGCATGGGCTGGTGCCAGGGCCGGATGTGCGCACCGGCCGTCGCCGCCCTCACCGGGCAGGAGCCCGCGGCGGACCGGCGGCCCTTCTCCTGCCCGGTACCGCTGAGCCACCTCGCCGAACTTCCCGCCACCGACCGCTGATCCGGAGGGTGCGGCCCTTGTGGCCGCACCGCACCCACTAGTAAAATGTCACACACCACACTAGGGAGCCTCTCATGACCCACGCGCACACCCCCGCGCCCCGCACCCGTCCCTGGCACGGAATCATGGTCGCCACCGCGCTCCCCCTGCGCGAGGATCTCACCGTCGACCACGACGCCTACGCCGAGCACGTGGCCTGGCTCATCGCCAACGGCTGCGACGGCGTGGTCCCCAACGGCTCCCTCGGGGAGTACCAGACCCTCACCGACGAGGAGCGGGCCCGTGTCGTCCGTACCGCCGTCGAGGCCGCCGGCGACGGCGCCCGCGTCATGCCCGGCGTCGCCGCCTACGGCAGCGCCGAAGCCCGCCGCTGGGCCGACCAGGCCGCCGAGGCCGGCGCCGGCTCCGTACTCCTGCTGCCGCCCAACGCCTTCCGCGCGGACGAGGAGACCGTACGGGCCCACTACGCCGAGGTGGCCCGCGCCGGCCTGCCCGTCGTCGCGTACAACAACCCCATCGACACCAAGGTGGACCTGGTCCCGTCCCTGCTCGCCCGGCTGCACGCCGACGGATCCATCGTCGCCGTGAAGGAGTTCAGCGGGGACGTGCGCCGCGCCTACGAGATCGCCGAGCTCGCCCCGGGCCTCGACCTGCTCATCGGCGCTGACGACGTCCTCCTCGAACTCGCCCTCGCGGGCGCCGTCGGCTGGATCGCCGGCTACCCCAACGCCCTGCCGCGCTCCTGCGCCACCCTCTACCGGGCCGCCGTCGCCGGGGACCTCGACACCGCCCTGCCGCTCTACAAGTCCCTGCACTCCCTGCTGCGCTGGGACTCCAAGACCGAGTTCGTCCAGGCCATCAAGCTCTCCATGGACCTGGCGGGCCGCCCCGGCGGCGCCACCCGCCCGCCGCGCTTCCCGCTGACCGGCGAGACCGAGGCCGCCGTCCGCGCCGCCACCGAGAAGGCCCTGGCCGAGGGCCTCAACTAACCAGCTGGAGGGGACGCCTGATGCGCACGCGCCACGTCTACCACGCGGTGGACTCGCACACCGAGGGCATGCCGACCCGGGTCGTCACCGGGGGAGTCGGGGTGATTCCCGGCGCCACCATGGCCGAGAAGCGGCTCCACTTCATCGAGCACATGGACCACGTACGGACCCTGCTCATGTACGAGCCGCGCGGGCACTCCGCGATGAGCGGCGCCATCCTGCAGCCCCCGACCCGCCCGGACGCCGACTACGGCGTGCTCTACATCGAGGTGTCGGGCCTGCTGCCCATGTGCGGGCACGGCACCATCGGGGTGGCCACCGTCCTGGTCGAGACCGGCATGGTGCCCGTCGTGGAGCCGGTCACCACCGTCCGGCTCGACACCCCGGCCGGGCTGGTGAGCGTCGACGTGCGGGTGGAGGACGGGGCGGCCACCGCCGTCACCCTCACCAACGTCCCCTCCTTCAGCGTCGGCCTCGACCTCAAGGCCGACGTACCCGGCCACGGCACGGTCACCTACGACCTCGCCTACGGCGGCAACTTCTACGCCTTCGTCGAACTCGACGCCCTCGGCCTGCCCTTCGACCGTGCCCGCCGGGACGACCTGCTCGCCGCCGGGCTCGCGGTGATGGACGCGATCAACGCCGGACCGGACCGTCCCGTCCACCCCGAGAACCCCTCCATCGCCGGGGTCAAGCACGTCTACCTCGCCGCGCCCGGATCCGACGCCCGCCGCTCCCGGCACGCCATGGCCATCCACCCCGGCTGGTTCGACCGGTCGCCCTGCGGTACGGGCACCAGTGCGCGGATGGCCCAGCTGCACGCCCGCGGCCTCCTCGGACTCGGCGCCGACTTCGTCAACGAGTCCTTCATCGGCACCGAGTTCACCGGCCGGCTGGTCGCGCGGACCACCGTCGGCGGGCTGCCCGCCGTGGTCCCCACCGTCACCGGGCGGGCCTGGATCACCGGCACCGCCCAGTACTTCCTCGACCCGTCCGACCCCTTCCCCGGAGGCTTCCTCCTGTGACGACCGTCCGAACGGTGGACTACCACACCGCCGGCGAGCCCTTCAGGATCGTCGACACCGCCGGCGAGGGCATGCCGCCCGTGCCCGGGGACACCGTCGCCGAGCGCTGTGCCACCGCCATCGGCCCGGGCGGATCGGGGACCGCGCCGCGCCGGGGCGTGCTGGACGACGTACGGCGGCTGCTCGTGCAGGAGCCGCGCGGACACGCCGGGATGTACGGCGGCTTCGTGGTCCCGGCCGACGACGACGGGGCCCACTTCGGCGTGCTGTTCTGGCACAAGGACGGCTACTCCACGGCCTGCGGCCACGGCACCATGGCCCTCGGGGTCTGGGCCGTGGACAGCGGCCGGGTCGCCGCCCCGGACGACGGGGACGTCCCGGTGCGGATCGACGTACCGTCGGGGCGGGTCACCGCCACCGTCCACCGCGGCGGCGGCCGCACCACGGGGGTCACCTTCCGCAACGTGCCGGCCCGGGTGGCCGCCCGCAAGGTCCCCGTCGCCACCTCGCTCGGGCTGGCCGAGGCGGACATCGCGCACGCCGGCGCCTGCTACGCCTCCGTCCGCGCACGCGACCTCGGCCTGGAGGTCTCGCGCGCGGCGCTGCCCGCGCTGGTGCGCGCCGGGCAGGAGATCCGGGCCGCCCTCGCCACCCATCCCGCCACCTGGCACCCCGACGGTCCGCTCCTGTCCGGGGTCTACGGGGTGATCCTCCACGAGGAACTGCCCGACACCCCGTTCGGACCGCACCAGCGCAACGTCACCGTCTTCGCCGACGGTCAGGTCGACCGCTCTCCCTGCGGCTCCGGCACCTCGACGCGGCTCGCGCTGCTCGCCGAGGACGGCCGGCTCGGCCCGGGTGAGGACCTGCTGAACGAGTCGGTCACCGGCACCGTCTTCACCGGCCGGATGCTGGACGGCGGGGTCACCGAGGTCACCGGCACCGCCTACCGCACCGGCGAGCACGCCTTCGCCGTGGACCCGTACGACGCCCTCGGCACCGGGTTCCTGCTGTGACGGCGGCACCCCGGCTCTGCGCCGAGGCCATGGCCGCCCTGCTCGGTCCGGCCGAGGCCGCCGACGCCCTGGCCGCCGCCCTGCGCGGCGGCCTCGACCCGGAGGACTGCCCCCCGCGCTCCGCGGTCGCCGTGCCCGGCGGCGGCGAACTGCTGCTGATGCCGGCCGCGTCGGGCGCGTACGCCGGGGTGAAGATCGCCGGAGTCGCGCCCGGGAACCCGGCCCGCGGTCTGCCGCGCATCACCGGCTCCTACCTCCTGCTGGACGGGCCCACCCTGCGCCCGCTGGCCCGGATGGACGGCGCGGCCCTGACGGCCCTGCGCACACCGGCGGTCTCCGCCCTCGCGCTGCGCCACCTGGCGCCGGCCGGGCGGCCGCTGCGGCTGGTGCTCTTCGGCTCCGGACCGCAGGCGTACGGGCACCTGGAAGCGGTACTGGCGGAGCGGGAGTTGGCCGAAGTCGTGGTGGTCGCCCGCAACCGGGAGGGAGCCGAACGCCTCGCCGCCCACGCCCGCACCTTGGGACCGCCGGCCGCCCGGTCCGGCACCCCGCACGACGTGGCCGACGCCGATCTGGTCGTCTGCTGCACCACGGCCCGCGAACCGCTCTTCGACGGACGGCTGGTGCGGCCCGGCGCGGTGGTCGTGGCCGTCGGATCGCACGAGCCGACCGCCCGGGAGACCGACACCGCCCTCGTGCGACGCGCGGCGGTGTACGTGGAATCGCGGGCGGCGGCCCTGCGGGAGGCCGGTGACCTGCTCGTCCCGGAGGCGGAGGGGGCCATCGGGCCGGGCCACATCACGGGCACGCTCGCGGACCTGGTGGCCGGGCGGCTGCCGACGGGCGGCGAGCGGGGTTGTCCACAGCTCTTCAAGAGTGTGGGCATGGCCTGGGAGGATCTTGCCGTGGCAGTCGCGCTGTACGAGGCCGACCGCTGAGGTGTGAGCGGCGCAACGTGACATTGTACGCTGTTGCTCTGCTCGTCGGCAGGTGAAAAGGGTCTCGGAGGAAACGCAATGGGTGACCTGAAGCAGCACAGTCTCATCAAGGCCCAGGAACGACTCCGCGACCAGGTCGGACACGCCCTCCGAGCCGCCCTGATAGCGGGTGAGCTGCGCCCCGGCAGCGTCTACTCCGCCCCCGGCCTCGCCGCCGAACTCGGCGTGTCCGCCACCCCGGTGCGCGAGGCCATGCTCGACCTGGCCCGGGAGGGCCTGGTCGAGCCGGTCCGCAACAAGGGCTTCCGTATCACCGAGGTCAGCGAACGCGACCTCGACCAGTACACCGAGCTGCGCACCATGATCGAGGTGCCGACCATCGGCCGGATCACGAAGACCGCCACGGCCGAGCAGCTGGAGGAACTGCGCCCCGTCGCGGAGGAGATCGTCACCAGCGCCCGTGAGCACAACCTCATCGGCTACCTGGAGGCCGACCGCCGCTTCCACCTCACGCTGCTGGGCCTCTCGGGCAACGAACGGCTCGTCGAGACGGTCGGCGACCTCCGCAAGCGGTCCCGCCTGTACGGCCTGACCGGCCTGGACGAGGCGGGCAAACTGGTCTCCTCCGCCGAGGAGCACCTGGAGCTGCTGGACCTGATGATCAGCGGCGACGCGAAGGCGGCGGAGGCCTGCATGCAGCGCCACCTCGGCCACGTGCGCTCCCTCTGGGCCCAGGGCCGCGACGAACCGGTGGGCCGCACCCCGGGCGGGCTGGGCGCCGTCCGCTAGGCACTTCTGCCCCGCGTGCGCGGGCGGGTGCCCGGAGTCGGAACCCGGCCGCGCCCGCCGGCGCCCCCCCGCACGGGCAGGGCCACCGGCGAGGGGTGTCGCGGCGGGGCGGGCCGGGGTCAGAGGCCTGGGGCGGAGCCCTGTCCGGCCCCGAACCCCCGCCAGGGTCAGGGGATTTGGACACGGCTGGGTAACGGCGGCTCCGACCCCTTGTCAGTGCAATTTCACATTACTATGTTACCGGTCACATCGCAGAGCTGTAGATCCGCAGAGCGCGCCCCTCCCTGGAGTGACCATGACCAAGCGCACCCAACTCGCCCTCGCCACCGCCCTGGTGGCCGCACTCGCACTCGGCGCCTCGGGCTGCTCCGGCACCGGGAAGGGCTCCACCGGCGCCGGAGCCGCGAACCCGGCCGCCGCCAACGACGGCAAGATCCTCGGCGGCACCCCGGTCAAGGGCGGCACCCTCACCGTCCTGTCCAACCAGGACTTCGCGCACCTCGACCCCGCCCGCAACTGGGTCATGCCGACGATGGACTTCGGCACCCGCCTGCTCTACCGCACGCTCGTGACCTTCAAGGCCGAGCCCGGCAAGGCCGGCAGCGAACTGGTCCCCGACCTCGCCACCGACCTCGGCACCCCCTCCAACGGCGGACGCACCTGGACCTTCACCCTCAAGGAGGGCGTGAAGTACGAGGACGGCACCCCGGTCAGGGCCCAGGACATCAAGTACAACGTCGAGCGGTCCTTCGCCCCCGACCTCACCGGCGGCCCTGACTACGCCGCCCAGTACCTGGCCGGTACCGAGGGCTACAAGGGCCCCCTCCAGGGGCAGCACCTGGACTCCGTGAAGACCCCGGACGACCGCACGATCGTCTTCGAACTGGAGCGCCCCGTCGCCGAGTTCTCCGCCACCGCCACCCTGCCGACCTTCGCCCCGGTGCCCCAGTCCCAGGAGAAGGGCACCCAGTACGACGCCCGCCCGTTCTCCTCCGGCCCGTACAAGATCGAGTCGTACGACCGCGACAAGAAGCTGGTCCTCGTCCGCAACGAGCACTGGGACCCGGCCACCGACACCGTCCGCAAGGCCTACCCCGACAAGTTCGTGGTCGTCATGGGCCTCAAGGGCGGCCAGATCGACGACCGGATCATCGCCGGCGAGGGCGCCGACGCCTCCACCGTGCAGTACGCCGACATGCGCCCCGAGAGCGCCCCCAAGGTGCTGCCCAAGCCCGAGGTCAGGGCCCGGCTGCTCGCCGAGTCCCAGGGCTGCACCGAGATGCTCCACCTGAACAACTCGCGCGCCCCCTTCAACGACCCCAAGGTCCGCGAGGCCATGCAGTACGCCGTCGACAAGGAGGCCGTCGTCACCGCCGGCGGCGGACCCGCCCTCAACGAGATCGCCACCGCCTACCTGCCCCCGGCCCTCGCCGGCGGCAAGCAGGCCGACACCCTGAAGATCCCCCCGGCCGGCGACCCGGCCAAGGCCAAGGAACTCCTCAAGGCCGCCGGCAAGGAGACCCTGAAGGTCTCCCTCGCCGTCTCCACCGGCGACAAGGCCAAGGCCGAGGCCATCCAGCAGGGCCTGTCCCGCGCGGGCGTCGAGGTCGTCATCGACACCGTCGACCCCGGCGCCTACTACGACGTGATCGGCGACCTGTCCACCACCCCCGACATGACCCTCAGCGGCTGGTGCCCCGACTACCCCTCCGGCTCCACCTGGATCCCCTTCGTCTTCGACGGACGGACCATCAAGGACAAGGGCAACCAGGGCAACTACAGCCAGTTCCGCGACGAGGAGGTCATGAAGCGGATCGACGAGATCAACGCCATGGCCGACGCCAAGCAGGCCAACCAGGCCTGGATCGACCTCGACGCGACCCTGATGGCCAAGTCCCCGAACGTCCCGATCCTGCTGGAGCGCAAGCCGCTCCTGGTCGGCACGAACATCGCGGGCGCGTTCGGCCACCCCGTGTGGACCGGCACCATCGACTACGCGACGGTCGGCCTCAAGGACCCCTCCAAGAGCCAGGGCTGAGGCCAGGAAGGCCCCGCCAGACATGACCGCCACCACACCCACCACACCCATCCCACCCACCGCACCCCCGGCGGGCGGCCCGGCCCGGGAGGTCCCCCCGGGCAGCAGCCCCTGGCAGCTCGCCCGGCGGGAACTGCGCCGCCGCCCCGCCGTCCGCGTCAGCATCGGCATCGTCCTGCTCTTCGTCCTGATGGCCGTCACCGCGCCCTGGCTGGGCGCGCTCGGCGGCTGGTCCCCGCACGAGTTCGACAAGAGCGCCGTCGACCCCTACCTCGGAGGCCAGCCGATCGGCGCCCTCGGCGGGATCAGCCCCGAGCACTGGCTCGGCGTGGAACCCGTCACCGGCCGCGACCTGTTCGCCCGCGTCGTCCACGGCGCGCAGGTCTCCCTCCTGATCGCCTTCGCGGCCACCGCCATCGTGGTCGTCGCGGGCACGGCCGCCGGGATCGCCGCCGGCTACTTCGGTGGCCGCACCGACACGGTCCTGTCCCGGCTCATGGACCTGACCATGTCCTTCCCCTCCCTCATCTTCATGATCGCGATGCTGTCCGTGGCCAAGGACGTCAACCGGCTCGTCCTGATGACCGTCGTCATCGGGGTCTTCGGCTGGCCCGGCATCGCCCGCGTCGTCCGCGGCCAGACCCTCTCCCTCAAACACCGCGAGTACGTCGACGCCGCCCGCGTGGGCGGCGCCGGCCCCTGGCGGATCCTGACCCGCGAGATCCTGCCGGGCGTGGCCGGTCCGGTCATCGCCTACACCACCTTGCTCATCCCCGGAATGATCAGCACCGAGGCCGCCCTCAGCTACCTCGGCGTCGGAGTCCGCCCGCCCACCCCGTCCTGGGGCCAGATGATCGCCGAGTCCGTCGCCTACTACGAGACCGACCCCATGTACTTCGTCATCCCCAGCGTCTTCCTCTTCCTCGCCGTGCTCGCCTTCACCCTGCTCGGCGACGCCCTGCGCGACATCCTCGACCCGAGGGGCGGCCGTAGTTGATCGTCTACCTCGCCCGCCGGCTGCTCGCCCTCGCCGGAGTGCTCCTCGCCATCGCGGCCGTCACCTTCCTCATCTTCTACGTCCTGCCCGCCGACCCGGCCGCGGCCGCCTGCGGCAAGACCTGCAGCGCCGAACGGCTGGCCGACGTACGCGTGCACCTGGGCCTCGACCAGCCCCTGTGGAGGCAGTTCGCCGACTTCCTGACCGGCATCTTCACCGGCCGCACCCTCGGCGCCGGCCAGTACGCCGTCACCTGCGACTTCCCCTGCCTGGGCTACTCCTACGAGAGCTCCCTGCCCGTGTGGGACCTGCTCATGGACCGGCTCCCGGTCTCCGCATCCCTCGCCCTCGGCGCCGCCGTGCTGTGGCTGATCCTCGGCCTCGGCGCCGGCGTCACCGCCGCCCTGCGCAAGGACACCGCCACCGACAAGGCCCTGATGGTCGGCGCCGTCGCCGCCGCCTCCCTGCCCGTCTACTTCACCTCGGTGATGCTCATCTACGGGGTCATCCGCATCGCCGGACTGCTGCCGTACCCCACCTACCAGCCCTTCACCGACAACCCGCTCGGCTGGGCCTCGAACCTGCTCCTGCCCTGGACCGCGCTCGCGCTGCTCTACGCCGCCATGTACGCGCGCCAGAGCCGCGGCTCGATGATCGAGGCGATGGCCGAGCCCTACATCCGCACCGCCCGCGCCAAGGGCATGCCCGAGCGGACCGTCGTCGTCAAACACGGCCTGCGCTCCGGGATGACGCCGATCCTGACCATCTTCGGCATCGACCTCGGCGGGCTGCTCGCCGGCGCCGTCATCACCGAGTCCATCTTCGGACTCCCCGGCATCGGACGGCTGTTCTACGGCGCCCTGGTCAACTCCGACCAGCCCGTGGTCCTCGGCGTCACCCTCCTCGCGGCCTTCTTCATCGTCGTCGCCAACCTCGTCGTCGACCTCCTGTACGCCGTCATCGACCCGAGAGTGAGGTACTGATGGCCGCTCCGCTCCTCGAAGTACGCGACCTGCGCGTCACCTTCACCACCCCTCGCGGGACCGTCCGGGCCGTCGACTCCGTCGGCTTCACCGTCGAGGCCGGACGCACCCTCGGCATCGTCGGCGAATCCGGCTCCGGCAAGTCCGTCACCTCGCTCGCCGTCATGGGCCTGCACCGCGGCGCGGTCGAGGTCGGTGGCACCGTCGCGCTCGCCGGCCGGGAGCTGACCGGCCTGACCGAGCGCGAGCTGGGGAAGGTCCGCGGCCGCCGGATGGCCATGATCTTCCAGGACCCCCTCTCCAGCCTGCACCCCTACTACACCGTCGGCGAGCAGATCGCCGAACACTTCAGGGTCCACTTCAGGGCCGGGCGGGCCGCCGCGCGCAGACGCGCCGTCGACATGCTCGGCGAGGTCGGCATCCCCGAGCCGGCCCGTCGGGCGGGGGAGTACCCGCACCAGTTCTCCGGCGGCATGCGCCAGCGCGCGATGATCGCCATGGCCCTGGCATGCGAACCCGACCTGCTGATCGCCGACGAGCCGACCACCGCCCTCGACGTCACCGTGCAGGCGCAGATCCTGGAACTCATCGCAAAACTCCAGCAGGACCGCGGACTCGGCGTCGTGATGATCACCCACGACCTGGGCGTCGTCGCCCGGGTCGCCCACGAGGTGCTGGTCATGTACGGCGGCCGCGCCGCCGAACAAGCCCCCGTCGACGCGCTGTTCGCCGACCCCGCCCACCCCTACACCCGCGGGCTGCTCGACTCGCTGCCCCGCCTCGACACCGCCGACGACGAACCGCTCCCCTTCATCCCCGGCTCCCCGCCGTCCCTGCTCGTACCGGCCCCCGGCTGCGCCTTCGCACCGCGCTGCCCCCGGGCCGCCGACCGCTGCACCGGCGAACGGCCGGAGCCGGCCGCGTACGGGGACGCAGCCGGGCGGACCGTGGCCTGCCACTTCGCCGGGGTCCGCACCGTCGAGGAGGCGGCCCGATGACCGACACCGCACTGCTGTCCGTACGGGACCTCACCATGACCTTCCCCGGCAGGCGATCCGCGACCGGGCGCCGGGGGGCGCCCGTGCGCGCCGTCGACGGGGTCTCCTTCGACCTGGCGGCCGGGCAGACCCTCGGCCTGGTCGGCGAGTCGGGCTGCGGGAAGTCCACCACCGGCCGGATGCTCGTACGGCTGCTGGAGCCCACCTCGGGCCGGGTCGCCTTCGAGGGCAAGGACATCAGCCGGCTCTCCCAGGGCGCCCTGCGCCCGCTGCGCAAGAGCATCCAGATGGTCTTCCAGGACCCGCACTCCTCGCTCAACCCCCGCCAGACCGTGGCCCGGATCATCTGCGAACCGCTGCTGGTGCAGGGCTGGAGCGCGGGGGACGCCCGGCGTCGCGCCGCGGAGCTGATGGAACTCGTCGGACTGATCCCCGAGCACATCGACCGCTACCCGCACGAGTTCTCCGGCGGCCAGGCCCAGCGCATCGGCATCGCCCGCTCGCTGGCCACCAGCCCCCGGCTGATCGTCGCCGACGAACCGGTCTCCGCGCTCGACGTCTCCGTCCAGGCGCAGATCGTCAACCTGATGGAGCGGCTGCGGGCGGAACTGGGCCTCGCCTACGTGTTCATCGCGCACGACCTGTCGGTCGTCAAGCGGGTCAGCGACCGGGTCGCCGTCATGTACCTCGGCCGGATCGTCGAGATCGGGGACAAGGCGTCCCTCTACGAGAACCCCCAGCACCCTTACACCCGGGCGCTGTTGTCCGCCGTACCGCTGCCCGACCCGGCGGCGGAACGGCGGCGGGAGCGGATCGTGCTGCTCGGCGACCCGCCGAGCCCGGCCGCCCCACCTCCGGGCTGCACCTTCCACCCGCGTTGCCCCAAGGCCCAGGAGATCTGCCGCACGGAACGCCCCCTGCTGCGGCTTGCCGCCTCACGAGAGGTGGCGTGTCACTTCCCGGGTGACTGACGGGGATCACGGGAAGAAGGGAGGGCCCGAGGGCGGCACAACCGCCCCCGGGCCCTCCCGCCGTGTCCGCGCATTCGACCGCGTCTGCGGCCACCACGTCCGAGCACCCGCCGGCACCAGGCCGACGGGGCGCGGCCGCAGCACTAGGGTCTGTATCGAGTTGCCCCGCAGGGCAACTCGATACAGACCCTAGGCCAGTTCGCGGTGGAAGAAGTCCAGTTCCAGCGCCGTGATCTTCTCGCGGGTGCCGCCCGGGGTCATGTGGGTGACGCCCGGGAGGGCCAGTAGTTGGTGGGGGCGGCCCGCGTCCGTCAGGGCCTGGGACAGGCGCAGCGTGTGTGAGGGGTGGACGTTGTCGTCGGCCAGGCCGGTGACCAGGAGCAGCGGGCGGGACAGCTTCGGGGCGTCGGGCAGGAGCGAGTCCCGCTCGTAGACGTCCGGGTGTTCCTGCGGCAGGCCCAGGTACCGCTCGGTGTACGCGGTGTCGTAGTGCCGGAAGTCGGTCGGCGCGGCCCCGGCGGCCGCCGCGTGGAAGACGTCGGGGCGGCGCAGTACGGCCATGGCCGACAGGTAGCCGCCGTACGACCAGCCGCGGATGCCGACCCGGCCGAGGTCGAGGTCGCCGTGGCGCGCGGCCAGTGCGTGCAGCGCCGCGACCTGGTCGTCCAGGGTGACCTGGGAGAAGCCGCGGTACATGGCCCCGGTGTGGGCGGGGGAGACGTACGCGGTGCCGCGGTTGTCGACGGTCACGACCGCGAAGCCCTGGTCGGCCCACCACTGGCGGTGCTGCCAGCGGCGCGGGTCGGCGGTGATGTCCTGGGCGCCGGGGCCGCCGTAGCTGTCCATCAGGACGGGCAGCTTGCGGCCGGCGACGTGCCCGCGGGGCAGTACGAGCGCGGTGGGGACCGCGTGCTCGGTGACCCGTTCCAGGACCGGGGCGACCCGGTACGGCAGCGGCTGCGACAGGTCCGAGGGCGTCAACTCCCTCCCGTCGGGGGTGCGTACGACGCGGCGCACGCCGTCGGTGTCGGCGGAGGTCAGCAGCAGGTACCCGGCCGAGGCGGTCGCGCTGTGGACGCCGGGGCCGTCCGCGAGGGGGGTCGCCCGACCGGTGGCGGTGTCGAGCAGCAGCACCTGCTGCTCGGCGGGGTCGCGCAGGGCCGCCTCGATCAGCAGCCGCCCGTCGTGGACCCCGGCCACGCGGCGGACCTGGACGTCGTCCCCGGTGAGCGGTACCCCGTCCACGGCGAGGCCGCGCACGGCGCCGCCCGGGGTGTCGGTGACGGTCAGCATCCGCCCGTCGGGGAGGCGGCAGGGGGTCCCGCCGACGTCGGGGTCCACCCACAGGGGGTGCGTGGTGCGGGACAGTTCCCGGGTGCGCCCGGTGGCCGGATCGGCGGAAAACAGGACGACGGTGCGCTGGAGCCGGTCCTGGACGGTGAGGAGGATCTCCTCGGCCGACTCCCAGCCCGCGTCGGAGACGTAGGGGTAGGTCTCGGCGTCCCAGTCGATCCGTGTCCGGGTCCCGTCCGGGCCGAGCACCCACAGCTGGACGTCGGCGTTGGGCCCGCCCGCCTCCGGGTAGGCGAAGTCCTCGGCCGGCAGCTCGGGGTGGGCCGGGTCGGCGAACCACCGGCGCTGGAGGGCGGATTCGTCGACGCGGGCGGCGAGCAGCGTGCTCCCGTCGGGGGACCACCAGTGGCCGCGGGAGCGTCCCAGTTCCTCGGCGGCGGCGAACTCGGCCAGGCCCCAGCGGGCTCCGTCTTCGGGGCTGACCCGGCCGCCCGGGGCGACGTACAGGGCGTCGTCGGCGACGTAGGCGGTGCGCGAGCCGTCGGCGTTGGGCCGCGGGTCCAGCGCGGGTCCGGCGGCGGGGATCTCCCTGGGGGTCCTGGAGCCGTCGGCGGTGACCTCGTAGAGCCGTCCGTACAGGGCGAAGGCGGCGCGGCGCCCATCGCCGGAGAGGGCGTAGGAGCCGATCCCGGCGGCGACGAGCCGGGTGCGTTCACGCAGCCGGCGCTCGGCGGTGGGGAGCGGGCCGGGCTCGGGGCACAGCTCGCGGGGATCGGCAAGCCGGATCTCCTCGCCGGTGGCGGTGTCGAGCACCCAGAGGCTGTCGAAGGCGTCGCTCGCCCCGGTCGAGCGGAGGAACCAGAGCAGCCTGCCGTCGTCCCCGAAGGACAGTGCCCGCGGGGCGCCGTAGGTGAATCGGGCCGTGCTCGCGGAGAGTCTGAGGAAGTCATCCATAGCCGCAGTGTGACATGTGAAATGTCACCTACACTAGGCCGTTCGAGTGGTGACCCCCGAGGGGCGGGCTTAGCGTCGGAGGGTGGACCCGAACGCAACGCCGAGCAGCCAACGGACCGACGGCACGGTCCGAGGAAGCGGCAACGGACTCGCCCTGGTGGTCATCGCGTCCTGCCAACTCATGGTGGTTCTCGACATCACGATCGTGAACATCGCGCTGCCGAACATCCAGAGCGCCCTGGACTTCTCGACCGAGAGCCTCTCCTGGGTCGTCAACGCCTACACCCTCGCCTTCGGCGGCCTGCTGCTCCTCGGTGGCCGCACCGGCGACATCCTCGGCCGCAAACGCGTCTTCATCTTCGGTGTCCTGCTCTTCGGACTGGCCTCGCTCCTCGGCGGACTCTCCCAGAACGAGGGCCAGCTGATGGCCGCACGGGCTCTCCAGGGCGTCGGCGGCGCCATCGCCTCGCCGACCTCCCTCGCCCTGATCACCACCACCTTCCGTGAAGGCCCGGCCCGCAACCGGGCGTTCGGCGTGTTCGCCGGAGTCTCCGCGGCCGGCGGTGCGATCGGCCTCCTCGCGGGCGGCATCCTCGTCGAGTGGCTCGACTGGCGCTGGGTCCTCTTCGTCAACGTCCCCATCGCGCTCGTCATCGCCGTGCTGGCGGCGAAGGTCCTGCGCGAGTCCGAACGCCACCCCGGGCACTTCGACCTCGCCGGCGCACTGCTGTCCACCCTGGGCATGGTCGCGCTCGTCTACGGCTTCATCCGGGCCTCCCAGGAGGGCTGGCGCGACCCGGTGACGCTCGGCTCCTTCGGCGCGGCCGTGGTCCTGCTGACCCTGTTCATCCTCAACGAGCGGCGGTCGCCGCAGCCCATCACCCCGCTGCACATGTTCGCCGACCGCAACCGCGCCGGCACCTACGGGATCATGCTCATGCTCGCCTGCGCGATCTTCGGCATGTTCTTCTTCCTCACCCTCTTCGTGCAGAACGTGCTCGGCTTCAGCCCGATCCAGGCCGGCCTCGCCTTCCTGCCGGTGAGCGCCGTAATCGCGGTGGGCGCGGGCCTCACCGCGAAGCTGCTGCCGAAGTTCGGACCCAAGCCGTTCATGGTCTGCGGCGCACTGTCCTCGGCGGTCGGACTGGCCTGGCTGACCCGGATCGACGTCCATTCCACGTACCTCGGCAGCATCCTGGGGCCGATGCTGTTCTTCGCCCTCGGCATGGGCCTGCAGTTCGTGTCGCTGACGCTGATGGCGCTGTCCAACGTCTCCGACCGGGAGTCGGGAGCGGCATCCGGACTGCTGAACACGATGCAGCAGGTGGGCGGCTCGCTCGGCCTGTCGATCCTGGTGACCGTCTTCGGCACCGCCAGCCGCAACGAGGCCAAGGAGCAGGTCCCGGACTTCCTCGCCACGGCCGGCCCGGTGCAGAGGGCCTTCTTCGAACGCACCGGCCAGCTCCCGAAGCCCTGGGGCGACCTGGTGCTGACCTCGGGCATCAGCACGGCCTTCGTCGTCGCCGCCCTCTTCACCCTGGTCGGGGCGGTGATCGCGCTGTTCGTCATCCAGGTCCGCCCCTCCGACCTCGAACGCCTCCAGGGCAACCACAAACCGGCGGCCGACCGCATCTGAGGCGCGGACCGGCGGCCGTACGGCCCCCGCCGCGCGGGCCTCCGGTACGTCGTGCGGGGGCACGCCATGCCGCCGGTACGTCAGGCTCAGGCCACGGTGACCCCGGTGACACGGGCCGCGAAGCCGTTCAGGTTGCCCTCCATGCGCGCGAGACGCTCGTCGAGGGTCAGCGACTCCTCCTGCCGGCCGGCGCGCAGCTTCGGCTGCCGCTTGCCGCGTACGTACAGGGGGCAGGCCAGGTCCGCGCAGATGTACGTGCCGACCGTGTTGCCCTCGCGGCCGCGGGCGCCCGCCAGCGGCGCGGCCAGCAGCGTGACCCCGGAGGAGGCGTGGCCCGTCAGGCAGATCTGGCACAGGCTGGACTTCACCGCGCTGGTGCGGCCCACGGAGGGCACGCGCAGGGAGATCCCCAACGGGCCCTCGTCCCGCGGCAGCACGAGATGGGCCCGCAGCGGCGCGCCCGGATCCACCCATCCCAGGAAGTCCAGGTCCTCCCAGGGCAGTTCGGCGAAGTCGAGCGGCAGCCGCATGCGCGCTGCCTCGCCCTTGGTGCAGTTCACGAAGGATGCGCGGATCTGTTTCTCGGTGAGTGGTTCCACGGGCATCGACCCTACGGCGTACCCCGGCCGGCCCGCACCCCGATATCCGGGGGCGGCACCTGCGGCACTAGCCGTCCAGGCGGCGGACCCGGCAGCGTGCCGGGCCCGCCGTCCGCAGGGTGATCCCGGCGCTGACCGGGATCTCGGCGTCCACCGCCTCGAACGAGTACGCCCGCAGGATCATCGCCAGCGCGACCACCGACTCCAGCATCGAGAAGTGCTGCCCGATGCAGGCCCGCGGGCCGCCGCCGAAGGGGAACCACGCGTACCGCGGCCGCCCCGCCTCCGCCTCCGGGGTGAAGCGGTCAGGGTCGAAGCGGTCCGGGTCCGGCCAGTGTTCCGGGCGGCGGTGCGTCACCCAGGGAGCGAGGATCACGTCCGCGCCCGCGGGGATGGCGTGCCCACCGATCCGGGTGGCGGCGACTGACTTGCGGCCGATGACCGGCGCGGCCGGGTACAGCCGCATGGCCTCCTTGACCACCTGCGAGAGGTACGGGAGCCGCTCCAGGTCGGAGGCCTCCGGCTGACGGCCGCCCAGGACGCGGGTGATCTCCTCGCGGGCCCGGTCCTGCTGCTCGGGGTGGCGGGCCAGCAGGTGCAGCGCGAAGCAGAGGGAGGTGGCGGTCGTCTCGTGCCCGGCGAGCAGGAAGATCAGCACCTGGTCGCGGAGCTCGGCGGCGTCGAACTCCCCGTCGTCCGAGCTCCGGGCGGCGGCCAGCAGTGTCAGCAGGTCCTCGCCGGAGGCGCCGCCAGAGGAGGCGTCCGGCCCGGACGCGTCCGCACCTGCCCGCCGCCGCTGTCCGATGATCCGGTCGCAGACCCCGTACAGCTCGTCCATCGCGGCGGCCGCCCGCCTGTTGCCCGGGGTGGGCCAGTTGCGCGGGATGTTGGCGGGGGAGTACCCGCGGCGCAGCACGTAGTCCGTGATGACCGGGAAACAGCGGGCCACGACATCGGCCGTGGCTTCCACGTCGGTGCCGAAGAGGATCCGGGTGACTGCCCGCAGGGCGAGGTGCGTCATTTCGTCGGAGACGTCGACGACGCCGTCCAGGGCCTCCTCCCAGGCGGTGACCACCGACGCGGTCTCGGCGGCGACGGCCCCGGCGTACCCGTCCACCCGGCGCCGCGTGAACAGCGGCTGCACGAGCCGGCGCTGGCGCAGGTAGTCCTCGTCCTGACTGGTCAGCAGACCGTTGCCGAAGGACTCCCGGACCTCCTGGTAGAAGGCGTTGTCCTTGCGGAAGTTGGCCGCCTGGGAGGCGAGCACCTGCTGGACCCCCTCGGGGGAGAAGACGCAGTACAGGTCGGCCCGCATCCCGGGCGGCCCGGCCGAGACCCGCACGATGTCACCGTGCCGATGCTGTGCCCGCAGGTAGGTGCCGAGGGAGTCCGACTTCAGGTCGTGGAGCGATCCGAGCAGCGGCGCCCCGGGGAGCACGGGAACCTCCGTACCCGCGCCGGTACCGCCCGTGTTGGTGTCCAGTGCCATCCGGATGTCCGTCCCCTCGTCGCCACGCCCCTGCAGGAGCCCGATTCTGCCGCCCGCGCCCGCCCCTGGCGAGAGCGCGTGCCCCGTCGGGGCGGATCGGGCCGGGGTCGGGCCGGACGGGGCGGCGTTGGGCTCGCAGTCGATCACCTGGTTCCGGACGGACGGACGGACGGACGTGACGGACGTGACGGGCGTGGCCCCCGTCGAGACCCGGGTGGAGTTCGCCGGCGAGCTTGACAGCCGGCTCCGGTTCAGGGCGCTTGGTGGCGCGGGTGGAGATCTTCTCGGAGAAGACCCGGGTCACCCCGGCCTTGGCCAGGCAGCCGAGTGGGGAGTCCAGGGACTGGCGGGGTGTGGACGCGCGGCAGTCGGGGCGGACGTGCCCAACTGGCCCGGCGTCCGGTGTTCACCGGGCGGGGCAGTTAGGTCCAGACCCAGCCGGGCTTGCGCACGGCGGGGGTCGGCACGTTCAGCGCCTCGGCGAACTGGAGAACGAGGCGGAAGCGGGCGGTGTGGTAACGGATGGCCACCCCATCGCACGAAGCGACACCATCGCTCTGGGTGATGGCCGGACAGCTGACAGTGGTCGACTGTAGCGTGTCATTGCTGGCGTGACTGTCCATCAGATCGGTCTGGAGCAGTCGCGTTGGGCGTCGCAGACGCAGTCTGCGACTACTCGGTTGCCCGCAGTCAGCCCGTGTGGGCCAACAGGAGGAGAACGTCGTGGCGTTTACGCCGGGTAGGACGTATCGGATCCGCAACAAGGCGAGCGACGGTCTGGTCGTGACCCCCAAGGGTTGGAGTTCGGGTGAGACCCAGCTTCAGATCTACACGCTGACGGGCGTGGGCGATGGAAACCGCGCCAAGCAGGTCTGGCACGTCATGCCACTGGACAACGACGACGTGATGCTCGTCAGCAAGCGGACCGGCCTGTGCATCAACGTCCACCAGAACAGCACGGCTCCGTCCATGGGAGTACAGCAGTACGACATCCAGTCCCCCGAGGTCGCCTCCTCCCAGACGTGGATGCTCAGGCCCGCGACAAGCGGTTACCACACCGTCGTCAACAAGAAGAGCGGCCTGGAACTGACCCCCCAGAGCTGGGGCATCTCGCCGTCGACCAACCTCCAGCAATACACTCCCGGCGGGCCGGATACGCGGGAACGGCAGTACTGGGCGTTGGAGGTGGAAGACGAGTATCCGCAGATCACTGGCCTCAGGCCGATTGACAGGGACCCCAACGACATCGGTGACGTCATCCGGCTCACGGGCTTCACGGAGCCCCCGCGGGACACCACACCGGATGTGCTGATCGGCCAGCTGGCCGTGCCCTTCTTCACGATCGGGGACTCCTCGCCCCAGTGGCAGGTCGTCAACAGCCCGTACTACATCGTCAAGCGGTACGGCTACTGGGAGAAGACGTACTTCTACGATCACGCCGGCACCAGCGAGGTCACGAAGACCAAGGAGGTTACGGTCGGCCTCACCACGAGCACCGCCAAAACGGTGGAGGAGACGACCAGTATCTCGGTGTCGGCTGAGGCGTCGTTCGCCTACAAGGGCTTCGCTGCTTCCCTGAGCACGACCTACAGCCGCGAGCTGAAGGTCACCACCTACACCGGCGAGGTGCACGAGCACAGCAAGACGGAGAAGGTCGAAAGGAAATACCAGGCCGACGGCATCAGGGTCGCCGAGTGTCTCTGGTTCCGGGGCGACCGCTACACCGTGGAACGAATGGACGGCACCAAGATCTTGGAATGGAACACACTCAACCCGGCTGTCAGTGTCTTGGACGGCTACGGGCGCTGACGTCAGGTCGGATGCATTCGCAGTGACCGCTGCCCGTCCGACGAGGACAGCGGTCCGGAGCCGAACATCGCCGTCATCGGCCGCTGGTGACGATGGTCGACCATCCTCGCGGACGTACCACTGCGCGGTCCAAGCGAGCACGTGGTAGGGGATGCCGCAGGACGCGGCCATCCGACCAGGCGGCAGAACTCGACGCGGGGCTCGTCCCCTTGGGCGGGCTTGAACAGGTAGGCGGCCGGGTTGTCGTAGCCGCGCGAGCCCGGCACACACACGTCTCCCGAGCGCAGGCCGTCGCGCAGCGGCGAGGAGGTGCACGACGGGGTCCAGGACGTCGACCGCGGACTGTGCCGGCAGCGTGAGCAGGATCGGGTGGCGCCGGTTCTTGCTCGCGTAATGCCGATCCCCCCGATCCGGGCGGTGGCGGCCCCGGCGATCCGTGGGAGGACGGCGTTCCCGTGGGGGCCCGTCGCCGTCGTCGGCGCCGGCGCCCTCCTGGACGTTGACCCAGCCGTGGTACTCGAACACGCCGTCACAGCTCCCGCCGGTAGCGGAGTTCCGCGAGGGTGACGCCGTCGTAGACGTCCTCCTGCGTCGCGCCGTCGGCCGCGTAGCCGGCCCGTGCGTAGAAGCGCCGGGCCCGCCGGTTGTCCTGGAGGACCCACAAGGCCGATGCCGCGCAGCCCTGGTCCCTCATCGCGGCGTGCGCCTCGGCGAGGAGTCCGCGGCCGATGCCCGTGCCGATGAGGTCCGGCGCCACGTACAGGGCGTGGACCTCACCCACCCGCCCCGCGCCCGAGATATCACCGCGGGACGGTCCGAAGCAGACCCAGCCCACCGGGCCGCGGTCGCCGACCGCCACGAGGTCCCTGGACTCGCGCCCGGGCCGGGAGAACCACTGCCGCCGCCGGCCGGCGTCGTCCTCGACCGTCATCGCGTCCAGGTGGGACGGGGGAACGATGCCGGCGTACGCCGCCTGCCACCCCCGGACCCGGATCGTCGAAACGGCCTCGATGTCGGCCTCGCCCATCTCACGCACGCGCACCATCGCGCCACGGTAGGCCACGCCCTTCGCGCCGAACCACCGAATACCGCCCGGTGCCTGCCCACGGCTCGGGACACGGGTCAGGCGTCGCGCGGGCCACGGGTCATGCGGGCTCGACGGGCAGCCACAGCTCGCAGGTCGCGGCGCTGAAGTCGGCCGCCCGGTCGAGGGTGGCCACGATCGAGGGGCCCGGGCGCAGGCGCCACGGGTTGGAAGGGAACCAGTCGGTCGCGGTCGCCGCCCAGGCCGTCTGCAGGGCCTGCGGATGCGGTCCGCTGGTACGGAAGACCGCCCACATCCCCTCCGGCACCTCGATGGCGTCGAGGCCGTCCGGGGCCGGCGTGCCCCGGTCGAGGGCGACCCCGTGCAGGTAGGTCAGTTCGCTGCCTTCCGTGCTGTCGGGATCGAGGTCGTCGGAGACCTGCAGCAGGCCCCGCGGTTCGGTGTCGCCGAGTGCCTTCAGCCGCAGGTGTTCCTCCGGCGGCAGTGCGGCGATGTGCTTCTGGATGTGCGGGTTGACGCCCTGGTGGATGAGCGGGACCCGGGTGGCGTGTCCGACCAGTCGGAACGCGGGTCGGTTGACGAGGCGGGTGTCCATGGGGACGCTCCCTTCGACGGTCAGGCGGAACCTGAGCTGCGGTTGTGTGCGCAAGGGGCCTCCATCGCGGCGCACGTCACCGGGCCCGGCGCCGTGCACCGCCCGGAACGCTCGCCCGAACGCTTCGCCCGACCCGTATCCGTGCCGGACCGCGATGCTCAGCAGGTCCGCCTCGCCGCGGACGACGTCGGCGGCGGCGACGGTCATACGCCGCCTCCGCACGTACTCCGACAGCGGCATGCCGGCCAGCGAAGAGAACATCCGGCGCAGGTGGTACTCGGTCGTGCCGAGCGCCCCCGCCAGCCCGCGGACATCGGGATCCTCCGCGAGGTGCTCCTCGACGAGGTCGACGAGCTGGTTGAGTGCCGAGATCACGAGGCCTCCTTCCGACTCCGATCCTGGCAGCGGACCCCCCGCCCGCACCCGACCGCTGCGAACCGATCCGATCAGGGGCCGGACACCCCCTATGCGCTGTCGAGAATGCTGCCGACCGTTTCCGTGATGCGGTGCTTCCACTTGTGCCGGCGGTTGCAGTACTGGCGCGGGAACCAGCGCCGGTCCTGCGGTATCTGCCGGTTGCACCACTTGCACAGCACCGTGCGGCCCCTGGTCGTGAAATCCCCCATGCCACGACCCTAGTCGCAGTGACCTGTGCCTTCCGCTGTGAGGGGGAACGTTTCAGTGGCCCCAGCGCTGGCCGACGCTGCTGTCCTGACGGCAGTGGGCTTGCACGGCGTGATGCGGAAATTCGAGACGGCGTGCGAGAGGGTGTGCGACGACGGACCACGGAGGTCCCGCCGCCCTCCTCGGGAAGCGGCGGGACCTCGGGTGTGCGCCGGGGGACGGGCGTTCGTCAAATGTCCCGGAAGATCTCGATCTGGGCGCCCACCGAGTTGAGGCGCTCGGCCAGTTCCTCGTAGCCGCGGTTGATCACGTAGACGTTGCGCAGCACCGACGTGCCCTCGGCCGCCATCATCGCGAGGAGGACGACCACCGCCGGGCGGAGGGCCGGCGGGCACATCATCTCCGCGGCGCGCCAGCGGGTGGGGCCCTCGACCAGGACGCGGTGGGGGTCCAGCAGCTGGAGGCGGCCGCCCAGGCGGTTCAGGTCCGTGAGGTAGATGGCGCGGTTGTCGTACACCCAGTCGTGGATGAGGGTCTGGCCCTGGGCGACGGCCGCGATGGCCGCGAAGAAGGGGACGTTGTCGATGTTCAGCCCGGGGAAGGGCATCGGGTGGATCTTGTCGATCGGCGCCTCCAGCTTCGAGGGGCGGACCGTGAGGTCGACCAGGCGGGTGCGGCCGTTGTCCGCCGTGTACTCCGCCGAGCGGTCGTGGTCGAGGCCCATCTCCTCCAGCACCGCGAGCTCGATCTCCATGAACTCGATCGGTACCCGGCGGATCGTCAGCTCCGACTCCGTGACGACCGCGGCGGCCAGCAGGCTCATCGCCTCGACCGGGTCCTCGGAGGGGGAGTAGTCCACGTCCACGTCGATGTTCGGGACGCCGTGGACGGTGAGCGTGGTGGTGCCGACGCCCTCGACCTTGACGCCCAGGGCCTCCAGGAAGAAGCACAGGTCCTGGACCATGTAGTTGGAGGAGGCGTTGCGGATGACGGTGACGCCGTCGTGCCGGGCGGCCGCCAGCAGCGCGTTCTCGGTGACCGTGTCCCCGCGCTCGGTCAGGACGATCGGGCGGTCGGGGGAGACCCCGGCCGCGACCTTCGCGTGGTAGATGCCCTCGGTCGCGGTGATGTCCAGGCCGAAGCGGCGCAGGGCGATCATGTGCGGCTCGATGGTGCGGGTGCCGAGGTCGCAGCCGCCCGCGTACGGCAGGCGGAAGGTCTCCATCCGGTGCAGCAGCGGGCCCAGGAACATGATGATGCTCCGGGTCCGGCGGGCCGCGTCCGCGTCCATGGCCTCCATGTCGAGGCGGGCCGGCGGTACCAGCTCCAGGTCCACGCCGTCGTTGATCCAGCGGCTGCGGACGCCGATGGAGTTCAGGACCTCCAGGAGGCGGTAGACCTCCTCGATGCGGGCCACCCGCCGGAATACCGTACGGCCCTTGTTGAGCAGCGAGGCGCAGAGCAGCGCGACGCACGCGTTCTTGCTCGTCTTGACGTCGATGGCGCCGGACAGCCGACGGCCGCCCACTACACGCAGGTGCATCGGGCCGGCGTAACCCAGGGAGACGATCTCGCTGTCGAGAGCTTCACCGATTCGGGCGATCATCTCAAGGCTGATGTTCTGGTTGCCGCGCTCGATCCGGTTCACTGCGCTCTGGCTGGTGCCGAGGGCGTCGGCGAGCTGACTCTGTGTCCAGCCCCGGTGCTGCCGGGCGTCACGGATGAGCTTGCCGATGCGTACGAGGTAGTCGTCTGCCATGGGGGCACCGTATCTCAGATATGAGATGACTCCTGCGTCGGGTGTGGCAGATGGGTGTGCCGGGCGGCGTGTCGCCGCGCCCTCCCGCGTGTTACTGACCGTCAGATCCCATGGCGGGCCCGCCGTACGTGTGGTGCTCGACGACCCGGCCCAGCAGGCGGGTGAGCTGCTCGCGCTCCGCCGCGGAGAGCGGGGCCAGGAGCTCGTCCTGGGCCGCGTCGAGGATCTGCTCCAGTCTGCGCAGCCGCCGCCGGCCGAGCGGGGTGAGGGTGATGACGTTGCGCCTGCGGTCCTCGGGGTCGGGGGTCCGCTCCACCAGTTCGCGCTCGGCGAGTTCGTTGATGACGGCGACCAGGTCGCTGCGGTGGATGCCGGTGCGGTCGCTCAGCGCGGCCTGGCTCGCCGGCCCCGACTCCTCCAGGGCGACCATGGCCGCATAGTGCCACGTGCGGGCATCTGCCCGGCTGAGGGCATCGGCCACCAGCTGCTGTGCGTGGGTGGAGGCCTGTCCCAGTAGCCGGCTGGGCAGTTCGCGCAGTCGCGCGGGGACGGCCGCGCCCCCGTTCTCTCCCGTGGTCATGGGGTGATGCTACCGCTTGCGTTAGTGCCACCAACGATATAACTTCGTTTGTGCCGCAAACGTTAGTTGCGCAAACGATTACGGAAGGGGTCTTCCATGGCCACGATCGGCGTACTCGACTCGACGATGTACTACGAGGACCGCGGCGAGGGTGTGCCCTTCGTCTTCCTGCACGGCAACCCCACCTCCTCCCACCTCTGGCGCGGCGTGCTGCCCCGGCTCAAGGGCCCGGTCCGCGCCTTGGCCCCCGACCTCATCGGCATGGGGCGCTCCGGCAAACCGGGCGGGGAGTACCGCTTCGCGGACCAAGCCCGCTACCTGGACGCATGGTTCGACGCTCTCGGGCTGGACGAGGTGGTGCTGGTCGGTCAGGACTGGGGCGGCGCGCTCGCCTTCGACTGGGCCACCCGCCACCCCGGGCGGGTCCGCGGGATCGCCTTCATGGAGACGATCGTGCGACCGATGGGGTGGGACGAGTACCCGCCCGCAGCGCGCGTCCGGTTCGAGGCGATACGCACCCCGGGGGTAGGGGAGGAGATGGTCCTCGACCGGAACGTCTTCATCGGGGACAGCATCCTGCGGACCGTGCTCCGCCCGATGGCCGAAGCGGACCGCGCCGTCTACGGCGCCCCCTACCCGACCCGCGAGAGCCGGCTGCCCATGCTGCAGTGGGCCCGCTCGCTGCCGATCGGCGGAGAGCCCGCCGACGTCGTCGCCGTCGTCGAGCGGTACGGCGCCTGGCTGGCCGACAGCCCGGAGGTGCCCAAGCTCCTGCTCACCTTCGACGGCTCGCCCGCCCTGATGGTCGGCGCCGAGACGGCCGCCTGGTGCGAGCGCAACATCTCGGCGCTGGAGAGCGAGTACTGCGGGACCGCGGCCCACCTCTGCCCGGAGGACCGGCCCGAGGAGATCGCCGCGGCCGTCAACGCCTGGGCCGCCCGCCATGCCCTCGTCGCGTGAACGAGGCCGACGCCCCCGGCGCCCGAGGGTCGGTTCCGCCACCAGCCCGGCCCGGCCGCACAGGGTCTGGCCGTTCCGCGCGAAGGGCTCGTCGCGCGAGTCGCAGTGGCCGAGGCCGGCCAGGACGTACGCCGGCAGGCCGCGCCCCGCACCCGCACCGGGACCCCGCTCGCGCCCTGCCGCGCCGCCCGCTCCGGAGGCGCCGTCAGGGCATGCCGAAGTGCCCTCCCGGCCGCTCGCCCCTCCGGGAGTGGGTGCGTGCCTCGTCGCCGCACCCGGACATGTACTAGAGTTATCTCGACATCGAGATATCTGCCGAAGGCGTACCGCAGCCGCCCCCGCTGGTAAGGGCTACCTAACTTAGCCTTACCTTAGCGGATTGGCCAAGGGGCGTGGCGGCAGGATGCGGTAATACGCGCGAATTCATGCATGAAGGAGACTGTCGTGTCGGCGAACAGCTTCGACGCCCGCAGCACGCTGCAGGTGGGCGACGAGTCGTACGAGATCTTCCGGCTGGACAAGGTCGAGGGCTCCGCCCGCCTGCCCTACAGCCTGAAGGTGCTGCTGGAGAACCTGCTCCGCACCGAGGACGGCGCGAACATCACCGCCGACCACATCCGGGCGCTCGGCGGCTGGGACTCCCAGGCCCAGCCCAGCCAGGAGATCCAGTTCACTCCGGCCCGCGTGATCATGCAGGACTTCACCGGCGTCCCCTGCGTCGTGGACCTCGCCACGATGCGCGAGGCCGTGAAGGCCCTCGGCGGCGACCCGGCGAAGATCAACCCGCTCTCGCCCGCCGAGATGGTCATCGACCACTCGGTCATCGCCGACAAGTTCGGCACGAAGGACGCCTTCGCGCAGAACGTCGAGCTGGAGTACGGCCGCAACAAGGAGCGCTACCAGTTCCTGCGCTGGGGCCAGACCGCCTTCGACGACTTCAAGGTCGTCCCGCCGGGCACCGGCATCGTCCACCAGGTCAACATCGAGCACCTGGCCCGCACCGTCATGGTCCGGGGCGGCCAGGCGTACCCCGACACCCTCGTCGGCACCGACTCGCACACCACCATGGTCAACGGCCTGGGCGTGCTGGGCTGGGGCGTCGGCGGCATCGAGGCCGAGGCCGCGATGCTCGGCCAGCCGGTCTCCATGCTGATCCCGCGCGTCGTGGGCTTCAAGCTGACCGGCGAGCTGCCGACCGGCACCACCGCCACCGACCTGGTGCTGACCATCACCGAGATGCTGCGGGGGCACGGTGTCGTCGGCAAGTTCGTCGAGTTCTACGGTGAGGGCGTCGCCGCCACCTCCCTCGCGAACCGCGCCACCATCGGCAACATGTCGCCGGAGTTCGGCTCGACCGCCGCCATCTTCCCGATCGACGACGAGACGCTGAAGTACCTGCGTCTGACCGGCCGCGACGCCCAGCAGGTCGCGCTCGTCGAGGCGTACGCCAAGGAGCAGGGCCTGTGGCTGGACCCGGCCGCCGAGCCGGACTTCTCCGAGAAGCTGGAGCTCGACCTCTCCACGGTCGTCCCCTCCATCGCCGGCCCGAAGCGCCCGCAGGACCGCATCGTCCTCGCGAACGCCGCCCAGCAGTTCGCCCAGGACGTGCGCAACTACGTCGACGACGTGGACGAGGCGGGCAAGGAGTCCTTCCCGGCCTCCGACGCCCCGGCGAACCACCCGAACGGCAGCCCCTCGAAGCCCACCCTGGTCACCCTGGCCGACGGCTCCTCCTTCGAGATCGACCACGGCGCCGTCACCGTCGCCGCGATCACCTCCTGCACCAACACCTCGAACCCGTACGTCATGGTGGCCGCGGCCCTCGTGGCGAAGAAGGCGGTCGAGAAGGGCCTGACCCGCAAGCCGTGGGTCAAGACCACCCTGGCCCCGGGCTCGAAGGTCGTCACCGACTACTTCGACAAGGCCGGCCTGACCCCGTACCTCGACAAGATGGGCTTCAACCTCGTCGGGTACGGCTGCACCACCTGCATCGGCAACTCCGGTCCGCTGGACGAGGAGATCTCGAAGGCGATCAACGAGCACGACCTCGCGGTCACCTCGGTGCTCTCCGGCAACCGCAACTTCGAGGGCCGCATCAACCCCGACGTCAAGATGAACTACCTGGCCTCCCCGCCGCTGGTCGTCGCGTACGCCATCGCGGGCTCCATGAAGGTGGACATCACCACCGAGGCCATCGGCACCGACACCGAGGGCAAGCCGGTCTTCCTCAAGGACATCTGGCCCTCCGAGGCCGAGGTCAACGACGTCGTGGCGAACGCCATCGGCGAGGACATGTTCAGCAAGTCCTACAGCGACGTCTTCGCGGGCGACGCCCAGTGGCAGGCGCTGTCGATCCCGACCGGCAACACCTTCGAGTGGGACCCGCAGTCCACCTACGTCCGTAAGCCCCCCTACTTCGAGGGCATGACGATGGAGACCACCCCGGTCTCCGACATCGCCGGCGCCCGCGTGCTGGCGAAGCTGGGCGACTCGGTCACCACCGACCACATCTCCCCGGCCGGTGCGATCAAGGCCGACACCCCGGCCGGCAAGTACCTCACCGAGCACGGCGTCGAGCGCCGCGACTTCAACTCGTACGGTTCCCGCCGCGGCAACCACGAGGTCATGATCCGCGGTACCTTCGCCAACATCCGCCTGCGCAACCAGATCGCGCCGGGCACCGAGGGCGGCTTCACCCGCGACTTCACCGTCGAGGGCGGCCCGGTCTCCTTCATCTACGACGCCTCGCAGAACTACCAGGCCGCCGGCATCCCGCTGGTCATCCTGGCCGGCAAGGAGTACGGCTCCGGCTCGTCCCGCGACTGGGCCGCCAAGGGCACCGCGCTGCTCGGCGTCAAGGCCGTCATCGCCGAGTCCTACGAGCGCATCCACCGCTCCAACCTGATCGGCATGGGCGTCCTGCCCCTGCAGTTCCCCGAGGGTGCCACCGCGGCCTCCCTGGGCCTCACCGGCGAGGAGACCTTCTCCTTCACCGGTGTGGAGGAGCTGAACAACGGCACCACCCCGCGCACCGTCAAGGTCGCCACCGACACCGGTGTGGAGTTCGACGCGGTCGTCCGCATCGACACGCCGGGTGAGGCCGACTACTACCGCAACGGCGGCATCATGCAGTACGTCCTGCGGAACCTCATCCGCGGCTAAGGGCGCGCCAGGCGGAGCGATCCGCCGTCTGTCGGCACCATAGGGCCGTACCCCCGTCAAGGGGGTGCGGCCCTTCCGCTTTTTCGCGGCGGCGGTCTCAGGTGACGGACAGGTCTCAACTCGGAAAAGCCGGGGACGATCCTTGTGCACGATCTTGCTCAGCCGAGCGGAAGTGGACTATACCTGTGCCCGTCCGGGCCACCGCGTGACGAGCGGCCCCGGGCCGGGGGATGCCGGGGGGACCTGCGGTGATGCCCGCATGCACGGCAACTGCCGCGATTTCCGGCCTCCTTCACACTCCTGACGAAGGCGAGGACATGAGCATGGGATCCACTGGTGAGGGCTTCGGCCGCCGTGATCTGATCAAGCGTTCCGCAGCGCTCGGACTGATCAGCGTGCCGACGATGAGCTTCCTGTCCGCCTGCGCCTCCGGCGGGGAGGACACCACGAAGGGCCCCGACAAGGGGGTCGTGTCCAAGGAGAACCCCTTCGGTGTCGCCAAGGGCGGCACGATGGACGTCGTCGTCTTCAAGGGCGGCTTCGGCGACGACTACGCCAAGGCCTGGGAGGCCGCCTTCGACAAGAAGTGGGGCACCACCAGCTCCCACCTCGGCACCCAGGAGATCACCGGCAAGCTCCAGACCCGCTTCAACGGCGGCAACCCCCCGGATGTCGTCGACAACTCCGGCGCCCAGAGGATCAAGCTGGACGTGCTCTTCAAGAGCAACCAGCTCGCCGACCTCACCCCGGTGCTCGACGCGCCCTCGCTCGACGACCCCGGCAAGACGGTCCGCGACACGCTCATCGCGGGCACCGTGGAACAGGGCACGCAGGGCGGCAAGTTCGTCTCCCTGAACTACGTCTACACCGTCTACGGCTTCTGGTACTCCGGGAAGCTCTTCAAGGAGAAGGGCTGGACGCCGCCCAAGACCTGGGACGAGTTCCTCGCGGTCTGCGCGAAGGCCAAGGAGGCCGGCCTCGGCGGCCTCGCCCACCAGGGCAAGTACCCGTACTACATCAACGTCGTCATCATGGACCTGATCGCCAAGAAGGGCGGTCTGGAGGCCATGAAGGCCATCGACAACCTGGAGCCGAACGCCTTCGAGGGCAACGCGGCCGCCCTCGCCGCCGTCGAGGCGGTCTACGAGGTGGTCGAGAAGGACCTGCTCCTGCCGGGCACGAACGGCCTGACCCACACCGAGTCCCAGACCGCCTGGAACCAGTACAAGGCCGCCTTCATCCCCTCCGGCTCCTGGCTGGAGAACGAGCAGCTCAAGCAGACGCCCGACGACTTCGACATGCAGTTCCTGCCGGTCCCGCTGCTCGCCGACAGCAAACTGCCCTTCGAGGCCATCCGGGCCGGCGCCGGCGAGCCCTTCATCGTCCCGGAGAAGGCCGCCAACAAGGCCGGCGGCCTGGAGTTCATCCGTTCGATGCTGTCGCGCGAATGGTCGACCATCTTCGCCCAGCAGGCCAACTCGCTCACCGTGGTCAAGGACGGCGTGGACCCGGGAGTGAAGCTGCGGCCCGGCACCCAGTCGGCGGTCACCGCCCTCAAGGCGGCGGGAACGAACACCTTCAACTACCTTTATCCCGACTGGTACAGCGAGATGGACACGGCGATCCAGGACGCGTCCAACGAGCTGATGGCCAGGCGGATTGCGCCGAAGGAGTGGATCAAGCGGGCCCAGGCGGCGGTCAACAAGGCGGCACAGGATCCCAACGCCAAGAACAACCGTCGCAGCTGACAGCACGCCCCACCGGTCACCGGCACACCAGGGACGGACACCATGAGCCAAGTAGTCCAGGGCAGGGGACGGGCCGGCTTCATCACCGGCTTCCTCCTCGCACCCCTCGCGCTGTATCTGACCTTCGTCATCTGGCCGTACGTACAGACGTTCGGTTACTCCTTCACCAACTGGACGGGCCAGTCGCCGACCTTCGACTTCGTCGGCGTCGACAACTACTCCGCCCTGATGAAGGACGAGGTCTTCCGCGGAGCCCTCTGGAACAACCTTCTGCTCCTGGTGTTCGTCCCCGTGGTCACCATCCTGCTCGCCCTCTTCTTCGCCTTCATGGTGAACGCGGGCGGGCGGGGCGGGGCCGGCGGTGTGCAGGGCGTGGCCGGCTCACGCCTCTACAAGGTCGTCTACTTCTTCCCGCAGGTCCTCTCCCTCGCCATCCTCGCGGTGCTGTTCGGCGCCGTGTACCGCACCGACGAGGGTGGCCTGCTCAACGGCGTCCTCATCCGGCTCGGCATCGTCGACCGGCTGCACCCCATCGAATGGCTGAACGAGCCGAACCTCGTCCTGTGGTGCCTGCTCCTCGTGGTGGTCTGGCACGGCGTGGGCTTCTACCTCGTCCTCTTCTCCGCTGCCATGCAGTCCATCCCCAAGGACATCTACGAGGCGGCCCTCCTCGACGGGGCGGGCCGCGCCCAGACCTTCTTCAAGGTCACCCTGCCCCTGCTCTGGGACTCCGTGCAGACCTCCGCGGTCTACCTGGGCATCGCCGCGATGGACATGTTCGTCCTGGTGTCGACCATGACCTCGGGCCAGTTCGGCGGCGGCCCCGACCACCACAGCGAGGTCATGGCCACGGTCCTGATGCGGAACTTCCTCTACTTCGGCAAGAGCGGGTACGCCTGCGCCATGGGCGTGGTCATGCTCGTCCTCACCATGATCCTTTCCGTCATCACGCTGCGCGCCACCCGCCGCGAGCGCATCGAGTTCTGAGCGGGAGACCGTCATGACCACAGTGATCAAGGCTCCGGGCGAATCCGCGGCGGAGCGTTCCGGGGGAGCCGGCCCCGGCGGGGAGCGGGGCGGCGGACGTTCCGAGGGCGTGGTCCTCAACGTCTTCTCCCACGGCTTCCTCGTCGTCTGGGCCGTGCTGATCGTGCTGCCGCTGATCTGGCTCGCGCTCGGCTCCTTCAAGACCGACGCGCAGATCGGCGGCTCGGCCCTCAGCTGGCCGGCCAACTGGAACTTCGACGCGTTCGGCAGGGCCTGGGACAAGGGCATCGGCGACTACTTCGCCAACACCCTCATCGTGATGGTCTTCTCCGTGCCGCTGACGATGCTCCTCGGCTCGATGGCGGCGTACGTCCTGGCCCGCTACCCCTTCCCGGGCAACCGGTTCATCTACTACTTCTTCGTCAGCGGGGCGATGTTCCCCGTCTTCCTCGCGCTCGTGCCGCTGTTCTTCATGGTCAAGCGGTTCGACATGCTGAACACCTACCAGGGCCTGATCCTCGTGTACGTGGCGTACTCGATGCCGTTCACCGTCTTCTTCATGCACTCGTTCTTCCGCACGCTGCCGACGGCGGTGCACGAGGCGGCGGTGATCGACGGCGCCTCCGACACCCGGATCTTCTTCCAGGTGATGGTCCCCATGGCCAAGCCCGGCCTGATCAGCGTCGGGATCTTCAACGTCCTGGGCCAGTGGAACCAGTACATCCTGCCCTCGGTGCTGATGCAGCCCCAGACCGGATCGGACCCCGAGCGCTACCTGCTCACCCAGGGCCTGATCCAGCTCCAGCAGCAGCAGGGCTACGAGACCGACCTGCCCGTGCTCTTCGCCGGCGTGACCATCGCGATGATCCCGATGCTGGTGGTCTACCTCTCCTTCCAGCGGCAGATCCAGGCGGGGCTCACCTCGGCGACGCTGAAGTAGCCGGCGGAGCCGCCCCGGCCGCAAGACGGCGGCCGGGGCGGGAGACCCGGTGCCATCAGCGCAGCCCGGACGGCGGTCGCGTCGTATCCGACGTCCGGCGGTGTTCGCGCAGGGCCCTGAGCCCCTACAGCCAGGTGCCGAAGCGGCGGATGTACCAGGTCTTCACGAGCTGGGTGAGCGTGCAGTACGCGAGCAGCACGCCGATCAGCCACGGGAAGTAGCTCGCCGGCAGGGCGACGAAGCCCAGCGAGGGGGCCAGCGGCGAGAAGGGCAGCCAGAGCCCGGTCAGCACCGCGAGGACGGTCGTCACCATCACCGGCCAGGAGGCGCGGGACTGGATGAAGGGGATCTTCCGGGTGCGGATCATGTGGACGACCAGGGTCTGCGAGAGCAAACCCTCGACGAACCAGCCCGACTGGAACAGGGACTGGCTCGCGACGCTGTCGGCCGCGAAGACGTGCCACATGATCAGGAACATCGCGATGTCGAAGATCGAGCTGATCGGGCCGATGGTGACCATGAAGCGGCCGATGCCCTTGGCGTCCCAGTTGCGGGGCCTGCGCAGGTACTCCTCGTCCATCCGGTCCCACGGGGTGGCCAGCTGGGCGATGTCGTAGACCAGGTTCTGGACCAGCAGCATGATCGCGAGCATCGGCTGGAAGGGGATGAAGGCGCTCGCGACCAGCACCGAGAAGACGTTGCCGAAGTTCGACGACGCCGTCATCTTGATGTACTTGATCGTGTTGCCGAAGGTGGTGCGGCCCTGGAGGACGCCCTGCTCCAGGACGGTGAGGTCCTTCTCCAGCAGGATGATGTCCGCGGACTCCCTGGCGATGTCGACGGCGGTGTCCACGGAGATGCCGACGTCGGCGTCGCGCAGCGCGGCCGCGTCGTTGATGCCGTCGCCGAGGAAGCCGACGGTGTGCCCGTCGGCCTGGAGGGCGCGGACGATCCGGGCCTTCTGGACCGGGTTTGCCTTGGCGAAGACTGTCGTACGGGCGGCCAGCGCGCGCAGTTCGGTGTCGTCGAGGGCGTCGGTCTCGGGGCCGAGGACCACGGTGCCCACGTCGAGGCCGACGTCCGCGCAGACCCGGGCGGCGACGAGGCCGTTGTCGCCGGTGACGACCTTCACCGCGATGCCCTTGTCGGCGAGGCCCTCCAGGGCCCGGGCGGCGTCGGCCTTCGGCGGGTCGAGGAAGGCGAGGAAGCCGACCAGGGTCAGCCCGTCCTCGTCGGCGACGGAGTAGGTGTCGCGCGGGGTGGCGACCGTGCGGGTGGCGACGGCGAGGACCCGCAGGCCCCGCCGGTTGTTGTCCTCGGCGATCCGGGTGACGTGCCACCGCAGCTGCTCGGTCAGCTCAACGGTTTCGCCGCGGTCGGTCATGTGCGTGCAGAGGTCCAGGACCTCTTCGACCGCACCCTTGGTGATCATGACGTGTTCGCCGGGTCCGGAGCCGCCCAGGAGCGGGTTGCGGGCCAGGACCACGGACATGCGGCGCCGGGCGAAGTCGAAGGGGATCTCGTCGACCATCGAGAACCGTGTGTCGACGACAACCTCCTCGGCCTCGCCCACGCGGTCGATGACCGCCTGGTCCATCAGGTTGCGCAGGCCGGTCTGGAAGTGCGCGTTGAGGTAGCCGTACTCCAGGACCTCGCCGTCCTCGTCGCCGTGCACGTCCAGGTAGCGGTCCAAGGCGATCCGGTCCTCGGTGAGGGTGCCGGTCTTGTCGGTGCAGAGCACGTCCATCGCGCCCAGGTTCTGGATCGCGTCCAGCCGCTTGACGACCACCTTGCGCCGGGACATGGCGACCGCGCCGCGCGCGAGGTTGGCGGAGACCACCATCGGGAGCATCTCGGGGGTCAGTCCGACGGCGACGGCGACGCCGAAGAGGAGGGCCTCGTCCCAGTCGCCCTTGGTCAGGCCGTTGATCACGAAGACGACCGGGACCATGACCAGCATGAAGCGGATCAGCAGGAAGCTGACCTTGCGCACGCCGGCGTCGAAGTTGGTCTGCGGCCGCTCGCCGACCAGGGAGCCGGCCATCGAGCCGAAGTAGCTGTCGGAGCCGGTGGCGACGACGACTCCGGTGGCGGTGCCGGAGGTGACCGAGGTCCCCATCAGGGCCAGGTTGTCGGCCTCGACCGGGTCGGTGGTGGCCTGCTGGCCCAGGTCCCGCGCCCGGGTGTCGGCCTTGGCGACCGGCAGGGACTCGCCGGAGAGCGCGGCCTGGCTGATCATCAGGTCCTTGGCGGAGAGGATCCGCAGGTCGGCCGGGATCAGGTCGCCGGCGGCCAGCTTGACCACGTCGCCCGGGACCACCTGGTCCATGGGCACCTCGACGGTGGTGGGGACGGAGCCGCTGCCGGCCCGGCGCCGCACCGCGCAGGTGGTGGTGACGAGCCGCTTGAGCGCGTCGGCGGCGCGGCCCGAGCGGTACTCCTGCCAGAAGCGCAGCAGGCCGCTGATCCCCACCATCACGGACAGGATGACCACGCCCGGGTCGGCGGGGTCCTGCCCGTACATGACGGCGGCCAGGAGGACCAGGACGGCGATGAAGGGGTTGCAGAAGGCCTTCGCCAGCTGGACGTACCAGCGCGGCGCGCGCTCCTGGGCGACGACGTTGGCGCCGTGGCGCTCCAGGCGCAGCGCGGCCTCGGCACGGGTGAGGCCGCCCAGGGACGCGTCCACGCACTGCAGGGCCCGTATGCCGGGGGCGGCGCTGATGCCTGCGAGGCGCTCGCCGACGAGCCGGGTACGGGTCTCCAGCTCGGCGGCCTTGCGCTCGCGGCGGGACCGGCCCGGCGGCGCGAGCTTGGCCGGGGTGCGAGGGGTGAGCATGGTCATGGCAACTACCTCCCTCCACGGTTCCGGGCAGCACGGAGCCGGACGGTCACGTGGAGTGATCAGGGGTCGGCGTGCGGCGGCCGCGCGGGCCGTCGCCCGCGCCGACGGACATGGGTGACGCACGCCGGACGGAGCCGTCCGGTCATGCGGAAGGGGAGGAACGCGTGAGGAACGCAGCGGCGCACGGGAACAGCGGCACACCGCTGCCGTGCGCACTCACGAAAAAGGTCGGCCGATCAGCCGCTCGGCGGGTCAGCCGGCGAGAGCGCTGCGAGGACTTCGATCGGGACTCATCCCGAACACCTCCTCGCGTCGCGCTGTCATGACAGGCGCCCGGTCCGGCCGGAAAGGCCGCAGAGGACCGGCGCCTCAGCGACCGTAACACGATCCGGTGGGCCATTCCCTCACCCTTTCGGCCGGTAGGCCCGATTCGTGTCGTGTCAGCCTCTTGACGTGCGGATGCGCAAAGGCTCGACTTAAGGTTCACAAGTTGGAGAGACGCCGGGGTCTCGGAGCGCGAAGACGCGACGTGTCCCGGCCGGGGGGCGACGGCTGGCCGTCGCTAATGGGCAGGAGTGGATGAGTCGTGCAGACTCCCGGATCGCAGTCGTCGCTGCACCGCGCGAATCTCGAACGGGTCGTACGGGCGGTGCGGCTCGCGGGGTCGCTGACCCAGGCGGAGATCGCCCGTACCACCGGACTGTCGGCGGCCACGGTCTCCAACATCGTCCGGGAGCTGAAGGACGGCGGGACCGTCGAGGTCACCGACACCTCGGCCGGCGGCCGACGGGCGCGGAGCGTGTCGCTGAGCGGTGACGCGGGCATCGTGATCGGCGTCGACTTCGGCCACACCCACCTGCGGGTGGCCGTCGGCAACCTCGCCCACCAGGTGCTGGCCGAGGAGTCCGAGCCGCTGGACGTCGACGCCTCCTGGGCGGACGGCTTCGACCGGGCGGAAGCCCTGGTCGGGCGGCTGATCGACGGCATAGGGGTCGGGCTGGACAAGGTCATCGGCGTCGGTCTCGGTGTCCCCGGCCCGATCGACGTGGAGTCCGGCACCCTGGGCTCGACGGCGATCCTGCCGGGCTGGGCGGGGATCAACCCGCGCCAGGAGCTCTCGCAGCGCCTCGGCGTGCCCGTGTACGTGGACAACGACGCGAACCTCGGCGCCCTCGGTGAACTCGTTTGGGGGAGCGGGCGGGGAGTGAAGGACCTGGCCTACATCAAGGTGGCCAGCGGCGTCGGCGCCGGCCTGGTCATCAACGGCCAGATCTACCGCGGACCCGGCGGCACGGCGGGCGAGATCGGGCACATCACGCTGGACGAATCGGGCCCGGTCTGCCGCTGCGGCAACCGCGGCTGCCTGGAGACCTTCGCCGCGGCGCGGTACGTCCTGCCGCTGCTCCAGGGCACGCACGGACCGGAGTTGACGATGGAGCGGGTGGTCGAACTGGCCCGCGGCGGGGACCCCGGCTGCCGCCGGGTGATCACGGACGTCGGACGCCACATCGGCAGCGGAGTGGCCAGCCTGTGCAACCTCCTGAACCCCAGCCGGGTCGTGCTGGGCGGCTCGCTGGCGGAGGCCGGTGAACTGGTCCTCTCCCCCATCCGTGAATCAGTGGGGAGGTACGCGATTCCCAGTGCGGCGCGGCAGTTGTCGGTGCTCACGGGGTCCCTGGGCGGGCGCGCCGAGGTGCTGGGCGCACTGGCCCTCGTGCTGAGCGAGATGGGCGATTCGACGCTTTTGTCAGATCATGGAAGTGGAGTGCGAGCTCCAGCCGTCTTGCCTTCAGGTAGATAACGAATGGCACCGTTGTCATCTCGTTAAGAATTCACTCCTTGACGGCAAAACGCGGCCGGGGTTGACTCACATCCACCTCGGCCGCGGCGTAGCGGCCTCGTCAGGGAGGTTCAAGTAATGAACACGCGTATGCGCAGAGCCGCCGTAGCCGTTGCCGCCGGCGCCATGGCCGTTTCCCTCGCCGCCTGTGGCAGTGCCAAGGAGGCCGGCGACAAGACGAACGAGTCCTCCGGCGCTGCCAAGGGCGACGCGATCAAGGTCGGTCTGCTCCTGCCGGAGAACCAGACCGCGCGTTACGAGAAGTTCGACAAGCCGCTCATCGAGAAGAAGGTCGCCGAGCTCACCGGCGGCAAGGGCGAGGTCGTCTACGCCAACGCCAAGCAGGACGCGACCACGCAGAACTCCCAGGTCGACACGATGATCACCAACAAGGTGGACGTCCTGATCATCGACGCGGTGGACTCCAAGGCCATCGCCGGCTCGGTCAAGAAGGCCAAGGACGCCGGCATCCCGGTCGTCTCCTACGACCGCCTGGCCGAGGGCCCGATCGACGCCTACACCTCCTTCGACAACGAAGAGGTCGGCAAGGTCCAGGGCAAGGCGCTGCTGGAAGCGCTGGGCGACAAGGCCAAGGACGGCCAGATCGTCATGATGAACGGTTCGGTCACCGACCCGAACGCCAAGCTCTTCAAGTCCGGCGCGCACTCCGAGCTCGACGGCAAGGTGAACATCGGCAAGGAGTACGACACCGTCGAGTGGAAGCCGGAGAACGCCAACACCAACATGGCGGCCGCGCTCTCCGCGCTCGGCAAGGACAAGATCGTCGGCGTCTACTCCGCCAACGACGGCATGGCGGGCGGCATCATCACCGCCCTCAAGGCCGCCGGCGTCAACCCCCTGCCGCCGGTCACCGGCCAGGACGCCGAACTCGCCGGCGTGCAGCGCATCGTCGCGGGCGAGCAGTTCATGAGCGTCTACAAGCCGTACGCCCCCGAGGCCGAGGCCGCCGCGAAGATGGCCGTCGCCCTCGCCAAGGGCGGCAAGCCCGAAGGCACCACGTCCACGGTCGACAGCCCCACCACCAAGGGCGTCCCCTCCGTGCTGATCCCGGTCATCTCGCTGACCAAGGGCAACATCAAGGACACCGTCGTCAAGGACGGCGTCTACACGGTCGACGAGATCTGCACCGACAAGTACGCGGCCGCCTGCGCCGCAATCGGCCTGAAGTAGCGGCCCCCGCCGCCTCCCCACGAGGCGGCCCCACGTACCTGACCGGCGCCCCGCCCCTCATTACCCCGCCACCCGGCGGGGCGCCGGGCAGAAACGTTCCCCCATTCGCCCCGCTCCTGCTCTTCTGCACGACATCCCCGCCGGTCAGGCGGCGAAGGAGATGGTTCATGTGTCCGCTGCGCCCGTGCTGGCGTTGCGAGGGGTCTCGAAGCGGTTCGGCGCCGTTCAGGCCCTGACCGACGTAGAACTCGAGATCCACTCCGGTGAAGTGGTCGCCCTCGTCGGCGACAACGGAGCCGGCAAGTCCACGCTGGTCAAGACGATCGCCGGCGTGCACCCCATCGATGACGGCGTCATCGAGTGGGAAGGGCGTCCGGTCTCCATCGGCAAGCCCCACGACGCCCAGAACCTGGGCATCGCGACGGTCTACCAGGACCTGGCGCTGTGCGACAACATCGATGTCGTCGGCAACCTGTTCCTCGGCCGAGAGCTCAAGAAGTTCGGCGTCCTCGACGAGGTGGAGATGGAGCGCCGCGCCCGCGAGCTCCTGACCACGCTGTCCATCCGGATCCCCAGTGTCCGGATCCCCATCGCCTCGCTGTCGGGCGGTCAGCGCCAGACCGTGGCGATCGCCCGCTCCATGCTGGGCGAGCCCCAGCTCGTCATCCTCGACGAGCCCACCGCCGCCCTCGGCGTCGAGCAGACCGCTCAGGTGCTCGACCTGGTGGAGCGGCTGCGCGAGCGGGGCCACGCCGTCATCCTCATCAGCCACAACATGGCCGATGTGAAGGCCGTCGCCGACAAGGTGGCGGTCCTGCGGCTGGGCCGCAACAACGGTGTCTTCAACGTCGCCGACACCTCGCAGGAAGAGATCATCTCCGCCATCACCGGTGCCACGGACAACGCCGTGACCCGCCGGGCGGCCCGCACCTCGGAGGCCGGCAAGTGAGCACCCAGAACCCTGCCACCGACCCACTGGACAAGGGCCACATCGACCCGGTCAACCCCGCGGCCGCGCACGACGCGATCCCGGCCGTGGACCCCCGCCTGCTCGTCAGGGAAGAAGGCCTCGCCGGCTACTGGGGCGAGTTCAAACACAAGATGAAGGCGGGCGACCTGGGTTCCCTCCCGGTCGTCATCGGCCTGATCGTCATCTGGTCCATCTTCCAGGGGCTGAACTCGAACTTCCTCTCCCCTGAGAACCTCAGCAACATCGCGATCACGATGACCGGCACGGGCATGATCGCCATCGGCATCATCTTCGTGCTGCTGCTCGGCGAGATCGACCTCTCGGTCGGCTCGGTCAGCGGTGTCTCGGGCGCCATCGTCGCCGTCCTCGCCGTCAGCCACGGCGTGAACGAATGGCTCGCGATCCTGGCCGCGATCGTCGGAGGCGCCCTGATCGGCTCCATCCACGGCTTCTTCTTCGCCAAGCTCGGCGCCCCGGCCTTCGCCGTCACCCTGTCGGGCCTGCTCTTCTGGCTCGGTGCGATGCTGCAGATCCTCGGCAGCAACGGCACGATCAACATCGACTCCGACGGCGTGGTCGGCCAGCTGACCACGTACTTCTTCTCGGACGTCGCCGTCGCCTACGGGCTGGCCGCGCTCGCGGTGGCGGGCTACTTCGTCGCCGCCTTCCTCGACGCGAGGCGCCGCGAGGCGGCCGGGATGCCGTCCCGGCCGCTCACCGAGATCCTGCTGCGCACCGGCCTGCTCGCGGTGTTCGCCTTCGGCCCCGCCGTGGTGTTCAACCAGTACAAGGGCCTGCCGCTCGCGGTGGTGCTCTTCCTGCTGGCCCTGGTCGTCACGGACTTCCTGCTGCGCCGCACGACCTTCGGGCGAAACGTTTTCGCACTGGGTGGCAGCGTCGAGGCCTCCCGCCGCGCGGGCATCAACGTCACCCGGATCCGGATCACGGTCTTCGCGATCTCCAGCACCTTCGCCGCCATCGGCGGCCTGTTCTGGGCCTCCAAGATCGCGGCGGCCAATCAGAGCGCCGGTGCCGGCGACCTGCTGATGAACGTGATCGCGGCGGCCGTCATCGGCGGCACCAGCCTCTTCGGCGGCCGCGGCCGGACCTGGAACGCCCTCCTCGGTGTCATGGTCATCGTCTCGATCCAGTACGGCCTGGCCCTGGAAGGCATCGCGACACCGATCCAGTACATGATCACCGGTGCGGTCCTGCTGGCCACCGTGGTGATCGACTCGGTCACCCGCAAGACCCAGAAGACGGCCGGACGCGCCTGACCGCGCGCCCGACCGGCCGCCGGAGCCGGCTCCGGCGGTAAGAACGGTCACAGTGCCCGGCGCCACCTCACGTGGCGCCGGGCATCCGTGCGTGCGAGCGCTGGTACTCCTGTGCGGGTATACGCCCGTATGCGATGTGTGGCCGCGGGCTGGCGCGTACATGTATGACAAAGGTGTGACCCCCCAGGGACGGCCCGATGACCGCGCCCGCGAACGGAACATTAGACTCGTCAGACCAGCAAGCAACTGCAAGGAGGCACGGGTGCTGCTGACCCGCATCAAGGGACCGCGCGATCTGGACCGGCTCAGCCAGGAGGAGCTGACCCAGCTCGCGGCCGAGATCAGGTCCTTCCTCGTCGACGCCGTCTCCAAGACCGGCGGGCACCTCGGCCCCAACCTCGGCGTGGTCGAACTGACGATCGCCCTGCACCGGGTCTTCGAATCGCCCAAGGACAAGGTCCTCTTCGACACCGGCCACCAGGCCTACGTCCACAAGCTGCTCACGGGCCGCCAGGACTTCGCCGGCCTGCGCACCAAGAACGGCCTGTCCGGCTACCCTTCGCGCGCCGAGTCCGACCACGACGTGATCGAGAACTCGCACGCCTCCACCGTCCTCGGCTGGGCCGACGGCCTCGCCAAGGCCAACGAGGTACTGGGCCGCGAGGACCACCACGTCGCCGCGGTCATCGGCGACGGAGCCCTGACCGGCGGCATGGCCTGGGAGGCGCTGAACAACATCGCCGCCGCCAAGGACCGCCCGCTCGTCATCGTCGTCAACGACAACGAGCGCTCCTACGGCCCCACCATCGGCGGCCTCGCCAACCACCTGGCCACCCTGCGCACCACCGACGGCTACGAGCGCTTCCTCGCCCGCGGCAAGGAGCTCCTGGAGCGCACCCCGGTCGTCGGCAAGCCGCTCTTCGAGACCCTGCACGGCGCCAAGAAGGGCCTCAAGGACTTCATCGCCCCGCAGGGCATGTTCGAGGACCTGGGCCTGAAGTACATCGGCCCCATCGACGGCCACGACATCGAGGCCCTGGAGTCCGCCCTGCAGCGCGCCAAGCGCTTCAGCGGCCCGGTCATCGTGCACTGCCTCACCCAGAAGGGCCGCGGCTACACCCCGGCCCTGGAGCACGAGGCGGACCGCTTCCACGCCGTCGGTGTGATCCACCCCGACACCGGCCTGCCGGTCAAGACCGCCGCCGCCAGCTGGACCTCCGTCTTCGCCGACGAGATGGTCAAGATCGGCCACGACCGCCCGGACGTCGTCGGCATCACCGCGGCCATGCTCCACCCGGTCGGCCTCAACAAGTTCGCCGAGGCCTTCCCCGACCGCATCTACGACGTCGGCATCGCCGAGCAGCACGGCGCGACCTCCGCGGCCGGCCTCGCCACCGGTGGCGTCCACCCCGTCTTCGCGGTGTACGCGACCTTCCTCAACCGCGCCTTCGACCAGGTCCTGATGGACGTCGCCCTGCACAAGTGCGGGGTCACCTTCGTCCTGGACCGCGCCGGTGTCACCGGCGACGACGGCGCTTCCCACAACGGCATGTGGGACATGTCCATCCTCCAGGTCGTCCCCGGCCTGCGCCTCGCCGCACCGCGCGACGCCGAGCAGTTGCGCGCCCAGCTCCGCGAGGCGGTCGAGGTCAAGGACGCCCCGACCGTGGTCCGCTTCTCCAAGGGCGTCGTCGGCCCCGCCGTCCCGGCCGTCGGCCGGATCGGCGGCATGGACGTGCTGCGCACCCCGAGCGCCGAGGTCACCCGGCCGGACGTACTGCTCGTCTCGGTCGGCGCACTCGCCCCGATGTGCCTGGAGATCGCCGACCTCCTCGACAAGCAGGGCATCTCCACGACCGTAGTCGACCCTCGCTGGGTCAAGCCCGTGGACGAGGCCATGGCCCCGCTCGCGGACCGGCACCGCGTGGTCGTCACCGTCGAGGACAACGGCCGCGCCGGCGGTGTGGGCTCCGCCGTCTCGCAGGCCCTGCGGGACGCGGGTGTCGACGTACCCCTGCGCGACTTCGGGATCCCGCAGCGCTTCCTGGACCACGCCCTCCGCAAGGAGATCCTGGCGGAGATCGGCCTGACCGCACCGGACATCGCCCGGCAGGTCACCGGCCTCGTCGCCAAGCTGGACGGCCGCTACGACAGCGAGGCCGCCGCCACCGTCGACTGAGGCGGGTACCAGCCGCCTAGATCGCCGCGCGGTTGCACGTCACGGGCCGGGAGATCACTCTTGAGAGGAGTGGGCCTCCCGGCCCGTTCGCGTGCGTCGACACCTGTTCGGAGGTGCGTCGGTGAGTAGGGATCTGAACAGCCCCTTCCGCACCAAGACGGTGGAGCAGTCCATCCGTGACACGGAGGAGCCGGAACACGCGCTCCGCAAGTCGCTCTCCGCCTGGGACCTGACGGTGTTCGGTGTGGGTGTCATCATCGGCACCGGCATCTTCGTCCTCACGGGCATCGCGGCCCGGAACAACGCCGGACCCGCCACCGCCCTCGCCTTCGTGGCAGCGGGCATCGTCTGCGCCCTCGCGGCGCTCTGCTACGCCGAGTTCGCGTCCACCGTCCCGGTGGCCGGATCGGCGTACACCTTCAGCTACGCCTCCATCGGCGAGCTGCCCGCCTGGATCATCGGCTGGGACCTGGTGCTGGAGTTCGCGCTCGGCACCGCGGTGGTCGCGGTCGGCTGGTCCGGCTACGTACGCCACCTCATGGACACCAACCTCGGCTGGACCCTGCCGACCTCCCTGTCCGGCCCGGACTCCGGCGGCCACTTCGACCTGCTGGCCTTCCTGCTGGTCCTGGCGCTGACGTGGATCCTGGTCGTCGGGACGAAGCTCTCGGCCCGCATCACCGCCGTCGTCGTCGCCATCAAGGTGACCGTCGTGATGCTGGTCATCATCGCGGGCCTGTTCTTCATCAAGGCCGACAACTACTCGCCGTTCGTCCCGCCGGCCCAGCCACAGGCCGAGGGCGTCAGCGGCTGGCACTCGCCGCTGGTCCAGCTGCTCTTCGGCTACGAGCCCACCAACTTCGGTGTCATGGGCATCTTCACGGCGGCCTCGCTCATCTTCTTCGCCTTCATCGGCTTCGACGTGGTGGCGACGGCGGCGGAGGAGACCAGGAACCCCCAACGGGACATGCCGCGCGGCATCCTCGGCTCGCTGCTGATCTGCACGGTCCTCTACGTGGCCGTGACGCTGGTCGTGACGGGCATGCAGAAGTACTCGGAGATGTCGCCGACCGCGCCACTGGCCGAGGCCTTCAAATCGGTGAACCAACCCTTCTTCTCGGGTGCCATCAGCCTCGGCGCGTCCGTCGGTCTGATCACCGTGTGCATGATCCTGCTGCTCGGCCAGACCCGCGTGTTCTTCGCGATGAGCCGTGACGGGCTGCTGCCGCGCGTCTTCTCCGTCACCCACCCGACGTACCGCACCCCTTACCGGGCGACCATCCTGCTCGGTGTGGTCATCGCCGTCGTCGCGGGCTTCACCAGCCTGGAGAAGCTGGCCGAACTGGTCAACATCGGCACCCTGTTCGCCTTCGTGGTCGTCGCCCTCGGCGTGATCGTCCTGCGCAGGACCCGCCCCGACCTGCACCGGGCCTTCCGCACCCCCTGGGTGCCCTTGGTGCCGATCGTGTCGATCCTCGCCTCGCTCTGGCTGATGCTCAACCTGCCGGCCGAGACCTGGCTGCGCTTCGGCATCTGGATGGCCGTCGGCGTCATCGTCTACTTCGCCTACGGACGGCAGCACAGCCGCCTCGGCCGGACGGGCGCGGACGCCAAGTACTGACAAGCCCCCGCGCGCGAACGACGGAGCCGGCCGTACGGGGTCACCCGTACGGCCGGCTCCGTGTGCGCGGCCCCGTCAGCCCTTGGCGGGGGAGACCTTCGCGGAGGCGGGGACCTTCTCGTCCTTGCGCAGGGCGTCCCACAGCTGGGTGGCCTGCGGCTCGGCCGCGACCACGCGGTTGGGGTCCACCTTGTCGTAGGCGACCGGCAGCATGATGGTCTCCATCGTCTCCGGGTTCACGCCCTTCATGCTCTGCGCGAAGTCGGACAGCGCGGTGAGCGAGGCCAGATCGGAGTCCGTGGTCAGCGACTTGGTGCCGGCGTCCGCGAGCTTGTAGAGCCGCGCCGGGTTGCCCAGGGCGTCCTGCTTCTTGATCTCCGACAGCATGGCCAGCATGAACTGCTGCTGCAGGCCTATGCGTCCGAGGTCGCTGCCGTCGCCGTAGCCGTACCGGGTACGGACGAACTTGAGCGAGTCGGTGCCGTTCAGCCGGTGCGTGCCCGCGTCGAGCTGCAGACCGCCCTTGGCGCCGCTCATCGGCTTGTCCAGGGTCACGGTGACCCCGCCCAGCGCGTCCACCAGGCCCTTGAACCCGGCGAAGTCCACCTCGACGAAGTGGTCCACGCGCACACCGGACATCTGCTCGACGGTGTTGACCACGCAGGCCGGGCCGGCCAGCGAGTAGACGGAGTTGAACATGACCCGCTTCGCGGACGGAACGGACTTGCCGTCCCGGCCCTTGCACTCGGGCCGGGTGATCAGGGTGTCGCGGGGGATGCTCACCGCGGTGGCCTTCGCCCGGCCCTCGGGTATGTGCACCAGCATCGCGGTGTCCGAGCGGGCACCGCTGACGGCGCCGTGGTCGAGGTCCGCGTTGGCCCCGTCCCGCGAGTCGGAGCCGAGCACCAGGATGTTCTGCGCGTTCGCGGCCACCTTGGCGGGCCGGTTGTCCCCGATCGCCTGGTCCAGGTCGACGCTGTCGATGTTGTTGTTGAGGTGGCTGTACGTCCACCAACCCGCCCCGGCCGCGCCGAGGATCAGCACGGCGACCAGCAGCAGGGTGATCCGCAGAATGCGGCGTCGGCGGCGCCTGGGCCGCGCGTGCGTTTCCGTCATGGGGGTGAATCTTAGACAGGTATTCGAACGGCCGGAGCCCGCCCCCCGCAGGAGACGGGCCCGGCCGTCGAACAGCCGCCCACGACCCGGACTACGCCGGGACGCTCGCGATGCCGGGGGCGAGGAACTTCTTGCCGTTCACGCGCTCCGAGACGCCCTCACGGTCCAGGTACGGCGTGATGCCGCCCAGGTGGAAGGGCCAGCCGGCACCGGTGATGAGGCAGAGGTCGATGTCCTGGGCCTCGGCCACGACACCCTCCTCCAGCATCAGACCGATCTCCTGCGCCACCGCGTCCAGGACGCGCGTGCGGACCTGCTCCTCCGTCAGGACGGAGTCGCCCTGCACCAGGAGCGCGGCGACCTCGGGGTCCAGCTCCGGCTTGAAGCCGTTCTCCGCGGAGTAGACGTAGAAGCCCCGCTTGCCGGCCTCGACGACCCGCTTGAGGTTCGGGGAGACGGTGAAGCGCTCCGGGAAGGACCGGTTCAGGGTCTCGGAGACGTGCAGACCGATCGCCGGGCCGACGAGCTCCAGCAGCACCAGCGGGGACATCGGCAGGCCGAGCGGCTCGATGGCCTTCTCCGCCGTGACGACCGGGGTGCCCTCGTCGATGACGTTCTGGATCTCGCCCATGAAGCGGGTCAGGATGCGGTTCACGACGAACGCCGGGGCGTCCTTGGTGAGGACCGCGGTCTTCTTCAGCTTCTTGGCGACACCGAAGGCCGTGGCCAGCGAGGCGTCGTCGGTCTGCTCACCGCGGACGATCTCCAGCAGCGGGAGGATCGCGACGGGGTTGAAGAAGTGGAAGCCGACCACGCGCTCCGGGTGCTGGAGCTTGGAGGCCATCTCCGACACCGACAGCGAGGAGGTGTTGGTGGCGAGGATCGCGTGCGCCGGGGCGACCGCCTCGACCTCCGCGAACACCTTCTGCTTGACGGACATCTCCTCGAACACGGCCTCGATGATGAAGTCCGCGTCCGCGAAGCCCTCGGCCTTGTCCAGGACACCGCTCACCAGTGCGGTCAGGCGGTTGGCCTTGTCCTGGTTGATGCGGCCCTTGCCGAGCAGCTTCTGGATCTCGGCGTGGACGTAGCCCACGCCCTTGTCCACGCGCTCCTGGTCGATGTCGGTGAGGACCACCGGCACCTCCAGGCGGCGCAGGAACAGCAGCGCCAGCTGCGAGGCCATCAGGCCCGCGCCGACGACGCCGACCTTGGTGACCGGACGGGCCAGGGACTTGTCCGGGGCACCGGCCGGGCGCTTGGCGCGCTTCTGGACCAGGTTGAAGGCGTAGATGCCCGAGCGCAGCTCGCCGCCCATGATGAGGTCGGCCAGGGCCGTGTCCTCGGCGTCGAAGCCGGCCTGGAGGTCGCCGTCCTTGGCCGCGGCGATGATGTCCAGCGCGCGGTAGGCGGCCGGAGCGGCGCCGTGCACCTTGGAGTCCGCGATGGCGCGGCCCTTGGCGACGGCCGCGTCCCAGGCCTCGCCGCGGTCGATCTCCGCACGGACGACCTCGGTGGTGCCGTTCAGGACGTTCGCGGTCCACAGGAGCGACTGCTCCAGGAAGTCGGCGCCCTCGAAGATCGCGTCGGCGATGCCGAGCTCGAAGACCTGCTTGCCCCCCAGCTGGCGGTTCTGGTTGAGCGAGTTCTCGATGATGACCGAGACCGCGCGCTCCGCGCCGATCAGGTTCGGGAGGATGGCGCAGCCGCCCCAGCCCGGAACCAGGCCGAGGAAGACCTCGGGCAGCGAGAAGGCCGGGATGGCCTTCGAGACGGTGCGGTAGCTGCAGTGCAGACCGACCTCGACGCCGCCGCCCATCGCCGCGCCGTTGTAGTACGCGAAGGTCGGGACGGCCAGCGCCGACAGGCGCTTGAAGACGTCGTGGCCGCCCTTGCCGATGGCGAGCGCCTCGTCGTGCTTCTTCAGCAGCTCGACACCCTTGAGGTCGGCGCCGACCGCGAAGATGAACGGCTTGCCGGTCAGCCCTGCGCCGACGATGGTGCCGGCCGTGGCCTCCTGCTCGACCTGGTCGATCGCCGCGTTCAGGTTGGCGAGGGACTGCGGGCCGAAGGTGGTCGGCTTGGTGTGGTCGAAGCCGTTGTCCAGCGTGATGAGCGCGAAGCGCCCGGCGCCGAACGGCAGGTCCAGGTGGCGGACGTGCGCGGACGTGACGACCTCGTCCGGGAACAGCTCGGCCGCACCCTTCAGGAGCTCAGCGGTGGTGCTCACTTGGCGTCTCCCTCGGAGGTGAAGTGCGGGTTCTCCCAGATGACCGTGGCGCCCATGCCGAAGCCGACGCACATCGTGGTCAGGCCGTAGCGGACGTGCGGCTGCTCCTCGAACTGGCGGGCCAGCTGCGTCATCAGACGCACGCCGGAGGAGGCCAGCGGGTGCCCGAAGGCGATGGCGCCGCCGTACTGGTTCACGCGGGCGTCGTCGTCGGCGATGCCGTAGTGCTCCAGGAACGCGAGGACCTGGACCGCGAAGGCCTCGTTGATCTCGAAGAGGCCGATGTCGTCGATCGTCAGGCCGGCCTGGGCCAGGGCCTTCTCGGTGGCCGGGATCGGGCCGTAGCCCATGACCTCCGGCTCGACACCCGCGAAGGAGTACGAGACGAGGCGCATCTTGACCGGGAGGTTGTTCTCGCGGGCGAAGTCCTCGGACGCGATGATCGCGGCGGTGGCACCGTCGTTGAGACCGGCGGCGTTGCCCGCGGTGACCCGGCCGTGCGTACGGAACGGGGTCTTCAGGCCGGCCAGGTTCTCCAGCGTGGTGCCCGGGCGCATCGGCTCGTCGGTGGTGACCAGGCCCCAGCCCGTCACACCGACCTCCGCGTTGGTGTTGCGCACCGAGATCGGGACCAGGTCCTGCTGGATCTTGCCGTCGGCGTACGCCTTGGCGGCCTTCTCCTGCGAGCGCACGGCGTACTCGTCGGCGCGGAGCTTGGTGATCGTCGGGTACCGGTCGTGCAGGTTCTCGGCGGTCATGCCCATGAACAGGGCGGACTCGTCGACCAGCTTCTCGGAGACGAAGCGCGGGTTCGGGTCGACGCCCTCGCCCATGGGGTGGCGGCCCATGTGCTCGACACCGCCGGCGAGGGCGACGTCGTAGGCACCGAAGGCCACACCGCCCGCGACGGCGGTCACCGCGGTCAGCGCGCCGGCGCACATGCGGTCGATGGAGTAGCCCGGGACGGACTGCGGGAGGCCCGCGAGGATTCCGGCCGTGCGGCCCAGCGTCAGGCCCTGGTCGCCGATCTGCGTGGTCGCGGCGATGGCGACCTCGTCGATCTTCTTGGGGTCCAGGTCCGGGTTGCGGCGCAGCAGCTCCCGGATCGCCTTCACGACGAGGTCGTCGGCGCGGGTCTCGTGGTAGATGCCCTTGGGGCCCGCCTTGCCGAACGGGGTGCGGACGCCGTCGACGAAGACGACGTCCCTGACGGTACGAGGCACGTTGGCTCTCCTCCAGGTGCGGGATGGCACTGCTGCGCGGGGGCGCACTCGGCATCTGTTGCTGAGCGCCCGCTCACCCCATCATGCTACTTGCGGGTAACCAATGTGCACACCCCCTCCCCGAGGAGCGGCGAAGGTCACACTCGCACCCCGCACCAGGGCCCGCGCGCGCCCCCTCCTCGCGCCCGTCCGATCGGAGCGCGCGCGGTGACCCGATCGGGTCGGCCGCCGGGTCGTCACGGTCACGTCAATGGCATCAAGCGCACTCGCTTGCGGATTCTGGCCCCGTCCCCGGCGCCGCGCCCCGGACCCCGACCGACCCGAACTGGAGACCCCGGCCATGCAGATCAAGACGATCGACCACGAGGTCAAGCACGCCTCCACACTCCCCGTCAACGAGGGCGAGGTGGTCAAACTGTTCGTCCGGGAGCGTGACGGGACGAAGAATCCCACCCAGCGCAGGGCCGTCCTGATGCTGCACGGCCGCAGTGTCCCCGTACTGCCCGGCGCGGACCTGGGCACCGGCGAGTACAACTGGATGCTGTTCCTCGCCAAGGCGGGCTTCGACGTCTTCGCCATGGACCTCCAGGGCCACGGCCGTTCGCCGCGCCCGTCGGTCATGAACGAGCCGTGCAACACCAATGCCGCCCAGCAGGCGAAGCTCCTGCTCGACGGTCACCCGCTGGCGGCCCCCTGCACCCCCTCCTACGCCAAGCACCTCGGCGACTCCGCAAGCGACTGGGCCGAGGTCCACAGCGTCGTGGAGTACATCAAGGCCGAGCGGGGTGTGGAGAAGGTCGCCCTCTTCGGCTGGTCCGCCGCCGCGGTGGCACTGGGCCCCTACGCCATCCAGTACCCGGAGAACGTCTCCAGCTTGTTCCTGCTCGCCCCCGTCTTCCGGCCGGACGGACCCGGGAGCAAGCCCGGCACCAAGTGGGAGCGGCCGGACGCGCTGCCCCCTCCGCCCTCCCTGTGGACCTTCCCGATGAACATCGCCGGCCGGGAGGGCTTCGAAGACGCCTGGGACAAGGAGCTCGGCTGCGGCGACGAGCAGCGTGAGGAGGGCATGGTCGACACCGTGTGGGCGGCGATCATGGAGAACGACGTGGTGGGCCGCAACTGGGGGCCGCCGGTGTCCGGCGTGCCCTCGGGCGTGCTGCGCTTCCGCAACGCCTTCTGGTGGGGCTGGAACAAGGACGGCGCCAAGGTGGACAACGTCCTCGGCCACAAGGTGCCGGTGCTCATCGTCGTCGGCGAGCACGACAAGACGGTGAACAGCGCTCCGGGCACCGTTCCCTTCCTCTCGGTCACCGAGCTCTACAAGGCCATCCCCGGCCCGAAGAAGATGCACTTCAAGGTTGCCTGCGCGGGCCATCAGATCCCCTGGGAGCGGGTGGTCAAGCACGTCCACCACCTGTCGCGGAAGTGGCTCAAGCACACCGAGATCGACGGCCACACCAAGGGCACCTTCGCCATGGACACGGACGGTGACTACACCGAGCAACCGCTGTGATCCGGCCGTGCCCCGGTCCGCGCGTCGCGGACCGGGGCACGGCGGCGACCTGCTACGCCGTGGCCGACAGCGCCGTGACCAGGGCCGGGGTCACCTGTTCGATCTGCCACGGGCGGGCGCCGTGGAGCGCCAGGGACTGGGACACCGCGTCCGCGTCCAGCCGCTGGGGCGGCTCCCAGCACAGGCGGCGGACCGTGTCCGGGGTGATCAGGTTCTCCTGGGGCAGGTTCAGCTCCTCCGCCAGTGCAGAGACGGCCGTGCGGGCGGCGGCCAGCCGGGCCGCGGCGGCCGGGTCCTTGTCGGCCCAGGAACGCGGCGGGGGCGGGCCCGCCGGGGTCGCACCCGGCTGCGGCAGCTCGCTCTCGGGCAGCGCCTTCGCCCGGTCCACGGCGGCCATCCACTGGTCGAGCTGGCGGCGGCCCATCCGCTGCCCGTAGCCGGGCAGGGCCGAAAGGGTGTGCACGTTCGCGGGCAGGGCCAGCGCGGCCTCGACGATCGCGGCGTCGCCCAGCACCTTCCCCGGGGACACGTCACGCCGCTGCGCGATCCGGTCCCGGGACTCCCACAGCTCCCGTACGACCGCCATCTGCCGGCGGCGGCGCACCTTGTGCATGCCGGACGTGCGGCGCCACGGGTCCTTGCGCGGCGGGGCCGGCGGCGCGGAGGCGATGGCCTCGAACTCCTGCCGGGCCCACTCCAGCTTGCCCTGGCGGTCCAGCTCCTCCTCCAGCGCGTCCCGCAGGTCCACCAGCAGCTCCACGTCCAGAGCGGCGTAGCGCAGCCACGGCTCGGGCAGCGGGCGGGTGGACCAGTCGACGGCGGAGTGGCCCTTCTCCAGGGCGTAGCCGAGAACGCTCTCGACCATCGCGCCGAGTCCCACCCGCGGGAAGCCGGCGAGCCGGCCCGCCAGCTCGGTGTCGAACAGCGAGGTGGGAACCATGCCTATTTCGCGCAGGCAGGGCAGGTCCTGGGTGGCGGCGTGCAGGATCCACTCGGTGCCGGAGAGCGCCTCGCCCAGGCAGGACAGGTCGGGGCAGCCCACCGGGTCGATCAGCGCGGACCCGGCACCCTCGCGGCGCAGCTGCACCAGGTAGGCGCGCTGGCCGTAGCGGTATCCGGAGGCGCGCTCGGCGTCCACGGCCACAGGGCCGGTACCCGCGGCGAAGGCCGCGACCACTTCGGCGAGGGCGTCCGCGTCGGCGACCACCGGGGGGATCCCCTCGCGGGGCTCCAGCAATGGGATCGGCACCCCACCGGGCGGAACAACGACGTCGTCCGGGGGGCCGCCCCCGGTGGTGGTGCGCAGGTCTGCTGCGGTCTCTTGGGCGTCGGTCACCGGTCAAGGGTATCGGTGTATACGACGCGCCCGTCGCCGGAACGTTCCGTCGACGGGCGCGATCAGTAGGCGGGGTGTTTTCCGGGGGTCTCCCGGAGGTCTATCCGGGGGTCGCGGCCGGCGTTCAGTGGATGATCCCGGTGCGCAGGGCCACGGCGACCATTCCCGCGCGGTCACCGGTGCCCAGCTTGCGGGCGATACGGGCGAGGTGGGACTTGACGGTCAGGGCGGACAGGCCCATCGAGACGCCGATGGCCTTGTTGGACTGGCCCTCCGCGACGAGGCGCAGGACCTCTACCTCGCGGCCGGAGAGCTCCCGGTAGCCGCCCGGGTGGCTCGGGGCACCCGGGGGGCGGCGGTGCATACGGGCGGCGGCTGCGCCGATGGGGGCGGCGCCGGGCCGGGTGGGGAGCCCGATGTTGGTCCGCGTACCGGTGACGACGTAGCCCTTCACGCCGCCCGCGAGGGCGTTGCGCACGGCGCCGATGTCGTCGGCGGCGGACAGGGCCAGGCCGTTGGGCCAGCCTGCGGCACGGGTCTCGGAGAGCAGGGTGAGACCGGAACCGTCGGGCAGGTGCACGTCGGCCACGCAGATGTCGCGCGGGCTGCCGACGCGGGGGCGGGCCTCCGCGATGGACGACGCCTCGATGACGTCACGCACGCCGAGGGCCCACAGATGGCGGGTCACGGTGGAGCGGACGCGCGGGTCGGCCACGACGACCATGGCCGTCGGCTTGTTCGGGCGGTAGGCGACCAGGCTTGCGGGCTGCTCGAGAAGAACGGACACCTAGGCCTCCTGGGGGAGTGGCGGGACGGCCGGCTCGGGGAAGGAAGCCGGTGCGAACCGTGCGGATGGTCACTGACTCCTTCGGCACGTCACCCGCCCGGCTTTAGGGAATGATCACGATTTGGTGAGTAACAATTCGGGCAATTCGGACGCACGATCGATCATCGGGTGATCAGAAGCCCACAACGGAGGCCGCGATGCGACACTCGCTTGCGGGCGTCGACCGGTCGTTCCCTCTGGGAGGCGGCCGTACGGCCCTGCGCCTACGGGTGGTGCGGACCGCGGCGCTGTGGCAGGCAGACCACGCCCGTCACCGTGTCCGTCGGACCCACCGGCGGCAGCCCGGCGATCTGGCAGATCAGCTCGCACCAGGCCGACAGGTGCGCCGGGGTGTCCGGGACCCCGCCCGCACCCTCGCGCGGCGTCCACGAGGCCCTGATCTCGATCTGCGTCGCCGGCCGCCGCTCCGCGAGCCCGCCGAAGTAGTGCGAGCCCGCCATGGTCACCGTCCCGCTGGCCTCGCCGTAGGCCAGCCCGCGTGCTTCCAGGGCCCCCGTCAGCCAGGACCAGCACACCTCCGGCAGCAGCGGGTCGGCGGCCATCTCGGGCTCCAGCTCCGCCCGTACGAGCGTCACCAGCCGGAAGGTCCCGTGCCAGGCGTCGTGCCCGGCCGGGTCGTGGAGCAGGATGAGCCGGCCGTCGGCCAGATCGTCCTCCCCGTCCACCACCGCGGCCTCCAGCGCGTAGGCGTACGGCGCCAGCCGCTGGGGCGGCTTCGTAGGGTCGATCTCGACCCCCGGACGCAGCCGGGCCTTCTTCAAACCCTCGACCGCCCGGCGGAACGGGAGTGGGACGGAGCTCTCCTTCGCACTGTCCGTACCGTCGGCGCCATCTGAAAATCGTCCCTGAGCCGCAGCCATGCGGGGAAGACTAGGCGGTATGTGAGCCCGTACGGCGCAGGGACACCCGTGCCGGGCCGGGCACTTCTTCATACGTGCGAAGATTTGGGTCGTGAGCGCCAACGACAGCCCCAAGGGCCAGCCGAGCCAGACGTACGATTCCGCCTTCCTGAAGGCGTGCCGGCGGGAGCCGGTGCCGCACACGCCGGTGTGGTTCATGCGGCAGGCCGGGCGCTCCCTCCCCGAGTACCGCAAGGTCCGCGAGGGCACCGCGATGCTTGAGTCCTGCATGCGGCCCGACCTGGTCACCGAGATCACCCTGCAGCCGGTGCGGCGCCACAACGTCGACGCGGCGATCTTCTTCTCCGACATCGTGGTCCCGCTCAAGGCCATCGGCGTCGACCTGGACATCAAGCCGGGCGTCGGCCCCGTCGTCGCCCAGCCGATCCGCCGCCGCGAGGACCTCGCACAGCTGCGCGACCTCACCCCTGAGGACGTCGCGTACGTCACCGAGGCGATCGGCATGCTCACGGGTGAACTGGGCTCCACGCCGTTGATCGGTTTCGCGGGCGCGCCTTTCACCCTCGCGAGCTACCTGGTCGAGGGCGGCCCCTCGAAGAACCACGAGCACACCAAGGCCCTCATGTACGGGGACCCGCAGCTCTGGGCCGACCTGCTGGACCGCCTCGCGGAGATCACCTCCGCCTTCCTGAAGGTGCAGATCGAGGCCGGCGCCTCCGCGGTCCAGCTCTTCGACTCCTGGGTCGGCGCGCTCGCCCCGGCGGACTACCGCCGCTCCGTCATGCCCGCCTCGGCGAAGGTCCTGCAGTCCGTCGCCTCCTACGGGGTCCCCCGGATCCACTTCGGCGTGGGCACGGGCGAGCTCCTCGGCCTGATGGGCGAGGCCGGCGCGGACGTCGTGGGCGTCGACTACCGCGTCGCGCTCGACGAGGCGGCCCGCCGGGTCGGCCCGGGCAAGGCCCTCCAGGGCAACCTGGACCCGGCCGTGCTCTTCTCCACCACGGAGGCGGTCGAGGCCAAGACGGACGAGGTCCTCGCGGCGGCCGCCGGCCTGGAGGGCCACGTCTTCAACCTCGGCCACGGCGTCCTCCCGACGACCGACCCCGAGGCGCTGACCCGCCTGGTGGACTACGTCCACACCAAGACGGCTCGCTGAGAGACCTGCGGTAGTTCAGGGGGCTGCACTCGTTCGGGTGGCTCGGGCGGTAGTCCGGGGCACCCGGGACGGGCGCTCAGCGCCTCGTCTCGTACCTGGTCAGGATCACCCCGCAGGGAAGCGTCCGCGTCTGCACCAGGTTGAGGTTCACCCAGTTGTCCAGCGCGGTGAAGAACGGCGTGCCGCCGCCCACCAGGACCGGCGCGGTGGCCAGCACGTACTCGTCGACCAGCCCGGCCCGCACGGCCGCCCCGGCGAGCGTCGCGCCGCCGATGTCCATCGGGCCGCCGTCCTCGGCCTTGAGCCGGGTGATCTCGGCGACCGCGTCGCCGGTGACCAGGCGGGTGTTCCAGTCGACCTCGTCGATCGTCGAGGAGAACACCACCTTCGACATGTCCCGCCAACGGCGCGCGAACTCGATCTCCGCCGGGGTGGCGCCGGGCTGCTGGTCGCCGGTCGGCCAGTAGGAGCTCATCGTCTGCCACAGCTTGCGCCCGTACAGCGTCAGGTCGGTCGCCTGCAACTGGTCGGACCAGAACTGGAACAGCTCGTCGCTCGGCACGCTCCAGCCGATGTCGTCGCCGGGCGCGGCGATGTAGCCGTCCAGGGTCAGGTTCATGCCGTAGATGAGTTTCCGCATGGCGCCAGCCTTCCGTGAGTCGGTCCCACGCGTACAGACCGGCGCGCCGCGGGAAACTCGTCGGCGCGCGACACGCGGTCAGACACCCGCCGCGCGGACGGCGGAGACCGCTTTGCGGGCCGCCACCAGGACCGGGTCCCAGACCGGGGAGAACGGCGGGGCGTAGCCGAGGTCGAGCGAGACCACCTGCTCCACCGTCATGCCCGCCGTGAGGGCCACCGCCGCGACGTCCACCCGCTTCGCGGCGCCGGCGCCGCCGACGATCTGTACGCCGAGGAGTCGGCCCGTACGGCGCTCCGCCAGCATCTTCACCGTCATCTCCGCCGCGCCCGGGTAGTAGCCCGCCGTGTTGGTGGAGGTGATGGTGGCCGTCACGAAGCGCAGGCCCGCCTCCAGCGCGTCCCGCTCGCGCAGCCCCGTACGGGCGATCTCCAGGTCGCAGACCTTGCTGACCGCCGTGCCGACCACCCCCGGGAAGGTCGCGTAGCCGCCGCCCACGCCCGAGCCGATGATCTGGCCGTGCTTGTTGGCGTGGGTGCCCAGCGGGATGTGCCGGGTGCGGCCCGCGACCAGGTCGAGGACCTCCACGCAGTCGCCGCCCGCCCAGGCGTCCTCGTGGCCGCGCACGCGCATCGACAGGTCCGTGAGGATCCCGCCCGAGGGGCCGAGCGGTAGGCCGGCGGCGCGGGCCAGCGCCGTCCGCGGTTCCACGCCGATGCCGAGCACCACCACGTCCGCCGGGTACTCCTCACCGGCGGACGTCGCCACCGCGCGGGCCCGGCCCTCCTCGTCGGTGAGGATCCTGGTGACCTCGGCGCGCGAAACCGTGACGATACCCATGCGGTTCATCGCGGTGTGCACCAGGCCGCCCATGTCGGGGTCCAGCCCGGCCATCGGCTGCTCGCCCCGGTGCAGGACGGTCACCTCGTAGCCCCGCAGCACCAGGGCCTCGGCCATCTCCACACCGATGTAACCGGCGCCGACCACGACCGCCCGCCGGCCCCGCGTGCGCTCCAGCGAGTCCATGAGGCGCTGGCCGTCGTCCAGGGTCTGGATGCCGTGCACCCCGTGCGCCCCGATGCCGGGCAGGCGCGGGCGGACGGGCCGGGCACCCGTGGCCAGGACGAGCTTGTCGTAGTGCGTCCAGGATTCGGCTCCGCCGTCCAGATCGCGGGCGCGGACCCGGGACCCGGGCAGATCGAGCTCCACCACCTCGGTGCGGGTGCGCAGGTCGATGTCCCGGGCGCGGTGCTCCTCGGGGGTGCGGGCGATCAGGTCGTCGCGCTCGGCGACCAGGCCGCCGACCCAGTACGGGATGCCGCACGCCGAGTACGAGGTGAAGCGGCCGCGCTCGAAGGCGACGATCTCCAGCTCCTGCGGCCCCTTCAGCCTGCGGGCCTGCGACGCGGCGGACATCCCCGCCGCGTCGCCCCCGACCACCACCAGTCGTTGCGTCGCCATCGCCCGTACCGCCCCTTCACCACCGTCGACTGGTGAACACGCTACGGGCGAACGCGCGTTCAGTCCTGCACGTCGGCCTCGGTGTCCGGAGCCGGAGCCGTGGCCGGAGCGGGAGGCGCAGCCGGGGCCTCGGCCGCAGGCGCCTGCCGGGCCGCCGGCACCGGCACCCGCTTCGGGGTCAGGCCCGTCTTCGGACGCGCCGGACGCCACCGCCGGTACGCCCGGACCAGCGCCGCCACCACCGCGGCCGTCAGCAGGAACGGCAGGAGCGCCCCCAGCGCCACCATCAGGTAGCGCAGGATCCTCGTGAAGATCTCCCAGCCGCCGCTCAGCGCACCGAGGAAGGTGGGCTCCTCCTCCTTCTTCTTCTCCTCCACCACCGTGGCGGGCGCCGGCTCCGAGACCTCCAGCGTGATCGTGCCCATCGAGGTCTGGTCCTTCAGCGCCGTCTGCTGCGCCAGCAGCGACTCCAGGTCCGACTGACGCCGACTCAGCTCGCTCTCCAACATCACCACCTCGCTCAGCGCCGAGGCCTTGCCCATCATCTCCCGCACCCGCGCCACGCTCGCCTGCTGCGAGGAGACGCGGCTGCCGATGTCTGCCACCTTCTCGGTGACGTCCAGCGCTTCGACCTTGCGGTGCAGCAGCTTTCCGCTGCCCTCCATGGCGCCGAGCACGGCGTCGTAGCGCTCGCCGGGCACCCGCAGGGTCAATGTCGAGGTCATCCGGCCGTTCTCGGCGCGCTTGGTCGACTCGTTGCCGACGTACCCGCCCGCGCCGTCGGCCGCGGTACGGGCCGCGGCGAGCGTCTTCTGGACGTCCGTCGTCTCGATCCCGAGCGTCGCCGTACGGATGACGTTCGGGCGGACCGCGACCGGCGCCCCGTCGGTCTTGCCGGCCGAGTCAGCCGAGCCCGTCGAGCCCGCCGATCCCGCCGATCCCGCCGGGGCCGCCGCGGCGCCCTCCGCCCCCTCCCGGGCCTTCCCGTCCGCCGCGGGCGGCCGGGCCGCCGCCTTGTCGCTCGCGGAGCCCTGGTCGCTCGCACCGCAGCCGGTGAGCGTGAGAGCCCCGGCCAGGGAGAGGGCCGCCAGGGCCGCCGCCGCATGAGCACGCATCTTGTTAAACCCCCGATGATCGGCTGCTGTTGCCGTTTCGACGTACAGGGTCCCCTCGCGGGTTTCGTACGCGCGGTTCCGGGCCGGTCCCGATGCGGTCACGGTCCGGCCTCGGGGATGGGTCTGAGACGATGTGTCCATGCACGAAGCGGACATGCGTACGGATCAGCCGGTGAGCCCCACCCGGTCCAGCGGCTCCACCGGCCACGTCGTCGTCATCGGCGGCGGCATCGCGGGCCTCGCGGCGGCCCACCGGCTGCTCGCCGAAGGGGCCCGCGTCACGCTGCTGGAGGCCGGGCCGAGGCTCGGCGGCAAGCTGTACTCCGGCGAGCTCGCCGGGGCCCGAGTCGACCTCGGCGCCGAGTCCGTGCTCGCCCGCCGCCCCGAGGCCGTGGCCCTCGCCGAGGCCGTCGGACTGGCCGACGCCGTGCAGCCGCCCGCCACCGCCACCGCCCACCTGTGGACCCGCGGCGCGCTGCGGCCGATGCCGCGCGGCCATGTCATGGGCGTCCCCGGCGACCTCGGACCGCTCGCCGCCTCCGGGGTCCTCTCGGCAGAGGGCCTGGCCCGCATCGAGGCCGAGCGGACGCTGCCGCCCACCGAGATCGGCGAGGACGTCGCCGTCGGCGTGTACGTGGCCGCCCGTCTCGGCCGCGAGGTCGTCGACCGGCTCGTGGAACCGCTGCTCGGCGGGGTGTACGCGGGCGACGCCTACCGCATCTCCATGCGGGCCGCCGTACCCCAGCTCTTCGAAGCCGCCCGCACCCACGCCCTGCTGGGCGACGGCGTACGGGACATCCAGCGCAGGGCGCAGACCCAGCCCCAGCAGGCCGGCCCCGTCTTCGCCGGCATCGACGGAGGCATCGGGCGCCTCCCGCTCGCCGTGGCCGACGCCTGCCGCGCGGCCGGAGCGCGCATCGTCACCGGCGCCCCCGTCCGCGAGGTCCTTCGTACGGCTGAAGGCTGGCGCGTCGTGGCCGCCGAGGAGACCGTCGACGCCGACGGCGTCGTCCTGGCCGTCCCGGCCGGGCCCGCCGCCCGGCTGCTGGACACCCTCGCACCGGCCGCCGCCGCCGAACTGCACCAGGTCGAATACGCCTCGATGGCGCTGATCACCATGGCCTTCCGGCGCAGCGACCTGCCCGAGGCCGTCTCCGGCGGCGGCGCGAGCGGCTTCCTCGTACCGCCCGTCGACGGCAGGACCATCAAGGCGTCCACCTTCTCCAGCAACAAGTGGGCCTGGGCCGGCGCCGACCCCGACCTCTTCCTGCTGCGCACCTCCGTCGGCCGGTACGCCGACGAGCGCGACCTGGAGCGCGAGGACGGCGAACTCGTCGACGTGTCCCTCGCCGACCTCGGCGAGGCGGTGGGTCTGACGGCCCGGCCGGTCGCCTCCACCGTCACCCGCTGGGACGGCGGGCTGCCCCAGTACCCGGTCGGCCACCTCGGCCGGGTCGCCCGGATCCGCGGCGCCGTCGAGGCCCTGCCCGGCCTCGCGGTGTGCGGCGCGCTCTACGACGGCGTGGGCATTCCCGCCTGCATCGCGAGCGCCGGCCGGGCCGCGGACGCGGTCATCGCCGCGCTCGCTGCGCGTACGGCACCCCTGGCGCCGACCACTGATCAGCGCACGGGACAATAGGCACATGACTGCACCAGAGAAGATTCCCAACGCGGGGAAGAAGGCGAAGGACCTCAACGAGGTCATCCGCTACACCCTGTGGTCCGTCTTCAAGCTGAAGGACGTCCTGCCGGAGGACCGCGCCGGTTTCGCCGACGAGGTCCAGGAGCTGTTCGACCAGCTGGCCGCCAAGGACATCACCGTCCGCGGCACCTATGACGTCTCCGGCCTGCGCGCCGACGCCGACATCATGATCTGGTGGCACGCGGAGACCGCGGACGAGCTGCAGACCGCGTACAACCTGTTCCGCCGTACCAAGCTGGGCCGCGCGATGGAGCCGGTGTGGTCGAACATGGCCCTGCACCGCCCGGCCGAGTTCAACAAGTCGCACATTCCGGCCTTCCTGGCCGACGAGGTCGCCCGCGACTACGTCAGCGTCTACCCCTTCGTCCGCAGCTACGACTGGTACCTGCTGCCCGACGAGGACCGCCGCCGCATGCTCGCCGACCACGGCAAGATGGCCCGCGGCTACCCTGACGTACGCGCCAACACCGTCGCCTCCTTCTCGCTGGGCGACTACGAGTGGATGCTGGCCTTCGAGGCGGACGAGCTGTACCGCATCGTCGACCTCATGCGTCACCTGCGTGCCTCCGAGGCCCGTATGCACGTCCGTGAAGAGGTGCCCTTCTACACCGGGCGCCGCAAGTCCGTCGCCGACCTGGTGGCCGGGCTCGCCTGATACCTCCCCTGGGGGGAAGGACCGGAGGACGACCACACCGTCAGGTGAGTGCCTCCGGTGGATCGGGAGGCACAGCCCCCGAAACGACGCAGCCGGAGATCCCGCCCGGAAGTTCAGACGACCGGCGGCAGCAGTGCCCTGCGGGCGCTCGCTGCCCGGTCGTCCAGCGACACCGGTGCGGGCTCCGGATGCGGCGCGCAACGGACGCGCCACCCCGGGGTGGCGCCCGTCAGCAGATACCGCTCCACGTGCCGGTCCACGCACCCGTTGCGTCCGCCGGCCACACCGTGGGAGCCGGCCCCCGCCTCCGTCACCAGTGAGGCCTGCGCACCGAGCCGCCGCTGGAGTTCCAGCGCACCCGGGTACGGGGTCGCGCCGTCGCGTTCCGCCGCGACCACGAGGGTGCGCGGCAGCCGCTCGGGCTGGGAACCAACCGCCACCGGCGAGCGCCGTCCGCGCACCGGCCAGGAGGCGCACGGCAGGTTGAGGAAGGCGTTCGCCCAGGTCTCGAAGGGCGCCGTACGGGCCAGCTCGGTGTGGTCGCGGTCCCAGGTCCCCCAGTCCGCGGGCCAGGAGGCGTCGTTGCACAGCACCGCCGTGTAGACGGCCGTCGCGTTCTCGGCCTCGGCCGCCGCCGCCGGGTCGGGGGCGGCCTGGGCGGCCAGCACCGAGGGATCGCCGCGCAGGAACGCGGCCAGGGCCGCCGCCCGGTCCGGCCAGACGTCGTCGTAGTACGCGGCCTGGAGGAAGGCGGCCCGCAGTTCGCCCGTCCCGACGGTCCCGCCGGCGGGGGTGCCGGCCACCGCGTCGCGGACCCGCTCGTAGCCCTCCTGCACCGCCGCGGGGGTGGCGCCGAGCCCGTACGTCGCGTGGTGGCGGGCGACCCAGGCGCGGAAGTCGTGCCAGCGGCCCTCGAACCCGCGCGACTGGTCGAGGTTGTTGCGGTACCAGACGCGGCGCGGATCGGGATCGACCGCCGAGTCGAGGACCATCCGGCGGACGTGGCCCGGGTACAGGGTGGCGTAGACGGCGCCGAGGTAGGTGCCGTACGCCCATGAAGGTCAGCTTCTCCTCGCCGAGCGCGGCGCGCAGCACGTGCAGGTCACGGGCATTGTCCACGGTGGTGTAGTGCCGCAGGGCCGCTCCGGTCCGGCGGGCACAGCCGCGGGCGTACTCCCGGGCCTGCGCGAGGCGTTGCCTCTTGTACGCGGGGGAGGGGCGGACCGGCTCCTGGGTGGGGCCCTGCGCGCGGGCCGCAGGGTCCCGGCAGGACAGCGGGGCCGAGCGTCCGACACCGCGCGGGGCGTAGCCCACGAGGTCGTAGGCGGCGGCGAGCCGCTCCCAGCCGGGGAGGCCGGCGACGAGCGGGAAGTACATCCCGGAGGCACCGGGGCCGCCCGGGTTCTGCACGAGCGCGCCCTGGCGGGCGGCGCCGCGGGCCCCGGTGGCGGAGGCCCGGCTGACGGTGAGGGAGATCTGCGGGCCGTCGGGACGGGCGTAGTCGAGCGGGACGCGCAGCGTGGCGCACCGGACGGTCGACGGCAGTGCCTCGGCGGCGGGGCAGGTACGGAAGTCCAGACCGGCGGCGCCGCCGCCCCGGGAGGCGGCGGCGAGGGCCGCGCGGCGGGCGACGAGCGCGGCGCCGGCGCTCGCGGCGTCGGTGTTCTGCGCGGCGGTGTTCTGCGTGTCGGCGCTCCGCGCGTCGACGACCGGGGCCCGCGGGACGGGTGCGGCTGCGGCGGTGGGCGTGCCCAGGGTGAGGAGGAGGACGGCCGCGACGGCTTCGTGGCGTGCGGTTCTCGTGCGCATGACGGCCCTGCCTCTCATCGGATGAACCGATGAGAGGCAGGCGATGCCACCCTTGTAAAGGATCACCGGCCGGTGTCGGCTGCCGTGACCCGGACGCCGTATCAGGAACTGCTGGAACAGCTGGAACTGCTCGAACTCGAACAGCTGGAGCCGGAGGAGGAAGAGCTGCTGCAGCTGGAGCCGGAGGAGGAGCTGCCGCAGCCCGAACCGCCGCCGCCCGAGCAGCTGGAGCCGCTGCCTGCGCAGCCACCGCCGGAGGCCCCGCAGCCCGAGCCGGAGGACCCGCAGCCCGAACCACCGCTCCCGCCACCCCCGTCGCTCATGGCGCACCACAGCACCGGCAGCAGCTCCGGCGAGGAGCCGGACGACGAGGTGTGCGGGTGGTGGTGGGGGCGCGCCCCCGACTGGGCCGCCGCCAGCCGGGTGCTGCGCGCGGCGGGCACCAGTTGCTGGCGCAGGAACGGGTCCCGCAGGCCGCGCAGGCCGAAGAGCGCGGTCTGCACGTGGGGGGTGCGGTCGTGCACGTACGCGGAACGCAGGGCGAGCAGCGCCCGCAGCCCGGCCGGGGTGACCCGGTTGCGGGCCCGGGCCATGCAGAGCAGGCCCACGACGACGCCCCCGAACAGTCCGGGCGCCACCACCACGATGAACGGCACGCCAGGACCGGAGTCGAGGGCGAAGCCCACGACGGTCAGCGGGATCGACGCCACCAGCCAGACCGCGCACACGACGGCCTGGATCAGGCCCCAGCGGCGCCAGGTCCGGCCGCTGCCGGGCGGGGCGATCAGCCCGCGGGCGGCCAGCGCGTCCCCGACCTCCTGGACGGCCGGATCGCACATGGCGGCGTAGCGCACCTGGTAGAGCCACCCCGAGGGGGCTCCGGCGTGGGCCTGGAGCACGGCGCGTTCGGCGGGGTCGGCTGCCCGCGCCCCGGGGCGTACCTGGACGATGCCGGGACCGCCGACGACCAGCCGGCCGTCCCCGAGCATCGAGACGAGCGCGCTGTCCACGACGGTCCCGGGGCCGCCCACCACGAACGCGGCCTCGGACAGGTCGTGGAGGCCGGCCGACGGGCCCGTCGGCGTGGGCCGGGCCCGGCGCAGCCCGCGCACGAGCAGGACGGAGGAGACGATGACGGCGATCCAGATCGCGAGGGCGAGGATGTTCACGCTGCCCTCCCCGCGAGCGCCCGGGCCCAGCGCACGATGCGGCGCGGCGGCCTGGCCCCCGCCCGTTCCCGCCACCAGGCGGTGAGCCGGCGCCGCGCGGCCGGGTCGGCCGGCAGGTCCTGGATCAGCAGGTGCTCGGCGAAGTCCAGCGCGTCCCGGCGGTATCCGGCGGTCATGGGCCGGCGCTTGGCGTACGCCAGGAAGGCCTCGCGGTACGGGCCGCGGCCGCCGAGGATCCCGGGCAGCTCCGGGGCCACCTTGGCGACCACGTCGGCCCGCTTGGCCGCCAGCGCCCGCACCTGCACGCGGACGCGCGCGCGGTCGAAGCCCTCGGGCACGGGGGTGCCGGCCACGAGAGCGGAGAGCAGGGCGGCCTGCCCGAGCGCCACCCGGGTCCGAGCGGCCTCCCCGGCGTCCCCCGACTCCCCGCCCGCCCCGGCTACGGGCTGCGCCCCGGCTACGGGTTGCGCTCCGGGCACGGGCTTCGGTCTGGCTACGGGCTGCGCCCCGGGCACGGGCCTCGGTCCGGCCGCGGGTTGCGCCCCGGCCTCGGGCTCCGGCCCGGCCCCGGGCTCCGGCCCGGCCTCAGGCTCCGGCCCGGCCCCGGGCTGCGTTCCGGCCTCCGGTTCCGCCCCGGGCACGGGTTCCGCCCCGGGCACGGGTTCCGCCCCGGCCGCGGGCTGCGCCGCGGCTACGGGCTGCGCCGCGGCTACGGGCTGCGCCGCGGCTACGGGCTGCGCCGCGGCTACGGGCTGCGCCCTGGCTACGGGCTGCGCCCCGGCCATGGGCTCCTGCCCGGATCCCGGCTCCTGCCCGGTCAGCGGCCCGGTCGCTGCTGCGCGTGCGCGGAACGGTGCAGGGCCGCGTACGGTGTCCGGCGTGCCCGCCCCCGGCAGGGCCGGTGCTGCCGCGCCCGTGCGGCCGGCCGTCACCACCGCGCGGATCGCCGCCAGTTCGCCCGCCAGCTCCGCCTCGGGCGGGAAGTCGTCGTCGCGCTCCAGCAGGACACCCGCCGGCTCCACCCGGGAGCGCAGCTCGGCCAGCAGGTCGAGGACCACCGGCGGTACGGGGTGCGCGTGGGTGTCGTGCCAGACACCGCCCCGCTCGACGCCGCCCGCCACGTGCACGTACGCCAGCGCCTCCAGCGGGATCGCGTCCAGGACTGCGGCCGGGTCCTCGCCCCGGTTCACCCGGTTGGTGTGCAGGTTGGCCACGTCGATGAGCAGCCGGACCCCGGTCCGCTCGACCAGCTCCGTCAGGAACTGCCCCTCCGTCATCTCCTCGCCCGGCCACGAGAACAGCGCGGCGATGTTCTCCAGCGCCAGCGGCACCGGCAGCGCCTCCTGGGCGATCGTCACGTTCTCGCACAGCACGTCCAACGCGTCGCGGGTGCGCGGCACCGGCAGCAGGTGCCCGGCCTCCAGCAGCGGCGAGGAGGTCCGTACGAAGGCGATGTGCTCGGTGACGAGCGGCGCCCCCAGCGCCACCGCCCGCTCGCCGAGCGCCGCCAGCTTCTCCGGGTCCGGGCGGTCGGCGCCGCCGAGGCCGAGCGAGACCCCGTGCGGCACGATCCGCGTGCCGCGCTCGCGCAGCCGCCGGAGGGCCTCGGGCAGGTGGCCCGGACAGATGTTCTCGGCCACCACCTCGACCCAGTCCAGGCCGTCCAGCCGCTCGACGGCGTCCGCGATCTCCGGCCGCCAGCCGATGCCCACCCCCAGGTGTGCCATGGGCTTCATGTCCCCTTGCCCCCTCTCTTCGTACCGTGTGCGGATGTCATGGCCCCGACGCAGTCGCGCCAACCCGCACGAGGGGACGTTCAGAGCAACATTTGAGGTTCCCGGCGGCCCGCCCAGGCCGCCGGGAAAGCCGTCAGAGGCGTCAGAGGCGGGCCCGCAGCGCCGGATGGTCGGCCACGACCGTTGCGCTGCCCGGGGCGATCTCGGTGAACCCGGCATCGCGGACCACCGGCAGCCCGCTCCCGCTCAGCTCCGCCCACCGCCCGCGCGCGGCGGTCCGTACGGCCAGCCGGAAGCCCGACTCCTGCCAGGCGGCCCGCTCCGCACCCGTCAGCTCCCACCACGCCAGCTGCGCCGCGTGCCCGGCCTGGGCCATCGCCTTGCCGGCCGACATGTCGAGGTCCGGGTTGAGCCACAGCACCGGCAGACCGGAGCCCTCGGCCGAGGGGACCGGTCCCGGGTCGTCGAGGTCGGTGCCCGACACCTGTAGCTTGGCCAGCTCCTTGGGCCAGCCGTCGAGGGGCACCGGCGGGAAGACCCGGACCTGTGCGGCGTCGCCGTGGACCGTGACGCCCGGCAGGGTCTCCGCCTTGCGCCACTCCGCCCCGCGCGCCCGCCGCACCACCTTGCGGATCCGCGCGTCCTGCCAGTCGCGGACCGCCTGCGCCCACTCGCCTTCGCCCTGCGCCCGCTCGTCGGTGAGCAGCACCAGCACCGCCCGGGCGGCGGTCTCCAGGGCGTCGGTCCGGGCGGGCGGCTCCGCCTTCTCGATGCGCACCACCAGCGGCAGGACGAACTGCGGGGCCTCGTCGCGTAGTACGTGCTCCCGCCGGAAGGCGCTGTCGGCCCCGACCGCCGGTACGGCCGAGGTGTCGTTCGTGTGCTGGCTGCTCATCCCGCCAAGGATGCCAGGCTCCGACCTGAGGAGGATGTCCCGGGTGGCGGGCCCGGGTGAGGATCGAGGCCATGAAGAGTGACCTTATCGACGCACTCGCCGTGTCCCCCGCAGGTCGCGTCTCATAGCTAACCCACCGCCAGCCCACCCGTGTCTCGTACCGGGTAGGGTCCGGTGTCGCATTCCAGAGCGCGCAGACCCTCACGCAATGGCCAGCATCACATCAATACGGGTGAACGCCGCAGTGGTCTGGGCCCGCGTGCCGGACGCTCATGCCTGCCCCGGGCCTTGGAGTCCGTTCCGGCGCGGATGTGACCCGAGGGCGTGTGCTCCGCCCTCGGCGGGGCGCCCCGGCGCTAGGGTCCGTCAGATCACCGGCGGGCGGCCCAGCCGGGCCATCCGCCACACCGTCCGCCACCGCATGGGCCGCCGGGGCGGGCACGGCACCCGTACCCCCTCGAAGAAGCCGGCCCACCAGGCTGCCAGGCCGGAAAGCGGGGGCCGCTGCGCGAGCGTGTACGCGGCCCAGGTGGCAAGGTAGACCGGGACCAGGACGGCGGGCAGGTGCCGTTTGGCCAGCCAGACCCGGTTCCGGCCGGTGTTGCGGTAGTAGACCGCGTGCCGGGACGCCTCGGTGCGGGGGTGTTGCAGCACCATGTCCGCCCGGTAGTCGATCTCCCAGTCGGCGTCCAGCGCCCGCCAGGCGAAGTCCGTTTCCTCGTGGGCGTAGAAGAACTGGGTGGGGAACTCGCCTACCTGGTCGATGACGCTCATGCGGATGGCGTGGCCGCCGCCGAGGAACGTCGTCACCGGGCCGGACACCAGTGGGTTCTTGCCGCCCAGACGGGGGACGTGCCTGCGCTGACTCGCCCCGGTCTCGTCCGCGATGCGGAACCCGGCGATACCCAGGCGCGGGTTGTCGGCGAACGCCTCCCGGACCAGTTGGAAGGTGTTGGTCCGGGGCAACAGGCCGTCGTCGTCCAAGACCACTACGACGTCCACGCCGCCCCGTTCGCGCAGCCACTGCACGCCGGCGTTCCGGCCGCCGGGGATGCCCAGGTTCTCCGGCAGCTCGACACCGTCCACGCCGTCCGGGAGGGGTGGGAGTTTCACTCCCTGGGTGAGGACCACGACGGCTGCCGGATCGCCTTCCTGAGCGGCCACCGAGGCCAGCAGCGCCCCCAGTTCTGCGGGCCGGTCACCCATGGTCAGGACCACAACCCCGATCTTCGGCATTTCGCTGTCCGTTCCTTTCACGCCTGGTTCTTGAGTAGTTCGGTGGCGCGCTGGTTCAGGCTCGCCGCACCGGCCACACCGCGCTTGCGGTACCGGGACGCCGCCGCTTGGATCTCCCTGACAGCCTGCCTGTTGCGGTCGGAGACCACGCCACCCATGAAATCCAGGGACCGGGCCCACAAGCCCACGGCTTCCTCGTGGCGGTGCTGCCCGGCCACCGACCGCCCCAAGTTGGCCATGGTCAGCCCGTGCTTGAGCTGGTACGTGCCCGGTGTGCGGCCCGCCAGGGCCCGCCGGTAGTGCCGTTCGGCTGCCGTGTGGTCCTTCATCGCGGTCAGGGTCTTGCCCATGTGCGAGGCGACCGTGGCCGCCACCGGCCCCGAGGCGGCGGCGTAGTCCGGGACGGCCTCCCGCGTGTCCATCACGGCGTCCTCGGCTGCCAGCAGCGCACGCGCCGCCTTCGCGCCCTGGCCGCCGGCCCCGTACGCTCTGGCGCACGTCACCAACAGCAGGGCCTCGGTCTGCCGGTCGACCTTCCCCGCCGCCCGGTGCAGCGCCGCTTCGGCAAGCTCAGGGCACGATCCGGGGTGGCCCAGGTCAAGGGCCTGGTGGGTGAGGGCCCGCATCATCCACGCGGCGTGGCCGTTCGGGTCGGCCTCGCAGGCGAGCTGGTAGCCCAGCAGGTAGTACCTCTGGGCGGCGCCCTCCCGGCCGAGGTCGTGGTGTTTCCAGCCGGCCAGGCAGGCCAGCTGGGCCGCCGCCCCGAACGCCTCGGAGCGGACCGTGGCGGAGGGGAACCGGGCGGTCAGCATCGGTGCGACGGTGTCGGTCAGGTAGGCGGTGACGGTGGTCAGGCCGTGGCCGCCGCCCATGCGTTCGTCCACGCTGCGGAAGGTCTCGGTGAGCTGGCGGACCGTGGTCACCTCGGCGGGGCCGATGTTGCCGCCGGTCTCGGCCCCTTTGAGCGTCGCGGCGACCGCTTCGTGGTCGTAGGCCAAGGGCAGGCCGACGGCGGCGGCGGTGAACGCAGCGCCGAGGAAGTCGCGGCGACGTTGCATGACGGATCTCCCGAGATCGGCGATGACGGCCAGTGGATCGGCTTCCATGACCCCGCCGGCTTCGCAGCCTAGACCGATCTCGGCGACCGTCACCCGCCGCTTCGTCCGTCTCGTGAGGGCCTCGGCGATGTAGAACGGCGTCTGGCCGGAAGGTGTACCGCCGGCGACCCAGTAGGCGACGGCCGACGGCCCGGTACTCAACCGCTGGCCGGCCTCGGCTGACACAGAGCGGATTTCCCTGGCCAGCGCGTAGTACGTGGCCCCGGACTCGGCGATCACGTCCGCTAACGCGCTGTTCGGTGTCCGGTCCCCTGCCAACGTCGGCCCCCTCGGAAGCGATCTTGAACGGGTTGAACGGGTTGCCTCTTCGCCCACGGTACTCACTTTCCGTGCCGGGGAGTTCACTGTTCATCACGCCGCCCGGGGCTGCACCACCGCTCCTTCCGATGGAGCCCACCCCTGCCCCGGGCGGTGCCTGCCGGGTGGTGGGGAGGCGGTCCCAAGCTGGCCCGGTCGCAACCTCCCCGCCACCCTCCCCCTTCCCGCCAAGTCCGAGGAGACCACCGTGCCGCTGACCGACGCCGACCTGTCCGCCGCCCTCGCCGGCTCCACCGTTGTGGTCACCGGGGGCGGGGGCCTGGTCGGCTCCCGCATCACCGCCCGCCTTCGCGCGGCCGGGGCCCGCGTGATCGCCGTGGGCAAGCTCGACGCCTACCCTGCCACGGTCTACGCCGACCTGTTCGGCGTGCACCCCACCGACCGCGACACCATCGTGGGCGACATCGCCGACGCGACCCTGATGGACCACGTCGTCCGGGAAGCCGACTACGTGGTGCACGCCGCCGTCGCCGACGTGGCCGCCTGCACCCGCAACCCAATGGCTGCGATCCAGACCAACGTCACCGGCACCCAGGTCCTCCTGGACGCGGTCCGCCGATGCAACGCCCGCGTACGCCGGTTCGTGTTCGTTTCCTCGGCGGCCGTCTACGGCAACGGCGACCCCAAGCGACACGACGTGCAGAGGTGGAACGAAGACCAGCCCCTCGCCCCCCTGTCGGTGTACGCGAACACGAAGGCGTGGGGTGAGGCACAGACCGCGCTCGTGCTGGGCAAAGCCAACGTCTCCCACACCTCGGTCCGATACTTCTCCGTCTACGGCGAACCGCAGACCGTGAAGGAGGGCTCGCACTCCTGGGTGGTCGCCTGGATGGCGATGCGCGCGAAGCTCGGCCTGCCCCTGCACCTGAACGGCGGCGGCCGCCAGGTCCGCGACTTCGTCCACGTCGAAGACATCGCCGAGGCCACCGTCCGAGCGATGCTCGCCCCCGGCGCCGACCGGCAGACCCTCAACATCGGCACAGGCCAAGCCACGGCCATCGCCGACGTGGCCCAGCTCATCCGCAACCACTACCCCGACGCCGAGTTCCAGGACCGGCCGCTGCCCGAGGGTGACCCGCTCGGCGGGACGGCCGGCACGGCCCGCATGACCGCCGCCCTGGAGTGGGAGCCCCGGATCACGGTGGCCGAGGGCGTGGCCCGCTACGTGGCCTGGCTCGACAACACCCCCGCCGCCCTGCCCGACTTCCTGCGCCGTGAGGCCGCCGAAGCCGCCTGAACCGCCCGCCCCGACGACGACCAGGAGCAAGCCAGGTGCCCGAGTCCATCCGTATCGGTGACTACGTCCGCCCCCCGGCCGCGTCCGGCCTGGACGCCACCGGATACGCCAAGATCGGCGAGTTCGAGCTGTCCGCCTTCCTCACCCGCTGGGACGCCCTCCACGACGACGCCCTACAGGTTGTGCCCGAGCGGATCCACCCCACCGCGCAGATCCACCCCACTGCGATCATCGGCGAAGACGTCATCATCGGGCCGGGGGTCCGCGTTCACGAGTTCTCGACCGTCCGCAAGCGGTCCGTCCTCGCCGCCGGCGTGTCCGTGGGCTTCGGGTGCGAAGTGACCCACTCCTTCGTGGGGGAGAACACTGTTCTCGGCCACCAGGTCGGCGTCGGGCATTCCATCATCGGGACCGACGCCCACCTGTCCGCGAACCTCGTGATCGCGGCGATCAGCTTGTGGAACTACGACATGCGCGTACCCATCAAGGAAATCGCTCTGCACGGCCCCGGCGACGAACCGCCCTACCGGTGCACCACGTCCCAGTTCGGCGGCCTGATCGGCGACCACGTCCAGACTGGCAGCATGATCACCCTCGGCCCCGGCATTGCCGTGGGCCGGCACTCGACCATCGCCGCGAGCGTCTGCATGGGCAGCACCGTCGTTCCCCCGGCCAGCGTCGTACGGTCGTCTTCACCCGAGGTGATCATCGAGCCCCGCCGGATCTGACCGCCGTCCCCGCCGACTCCCGCCCCGGCGGCGGGCTCGCCTGTGGGCCTCGGTCCAGCGGGGCCGTGCCCACTCTGTCCGCACCGCGGCGAAGTACCCCGAGGCCGGCGCCCGGGCCCGGGAGATCCTCGCGCAGCGGCCCGGCGCGGCCTGACCGCCCGAGTACGCGAATGGGCCCCACCAGAACCAAAGATCTGGTGGGGCCCCTTGCTGACCTGGGAGGGTCGTTGTGCCCTCCCGGCTACGCGGGACCGATACGGCCGCCCCGCGGCAACGTGCGGACGTTCCCGGCGCCGTCCAGGGCGTTACGGAGCCGCTTGATTTCCTCGTACTGCGCGGCCAGCTGCGACACAGCCACCGTGCGGAACACCGTCAGTTGCGCGATGGTGTCCCGGTTGGCCGCCAGCCGCTCCCGCAGACCGGCATTTTCGGCCTTCAGACGCTCTATCTGGGCGTCCCGGGGGTCGATGATCTCCCCGGCCTCCTGCGCGGCCCTCACGCGCCGCTCGAACTCCTCCGCCAGGTGCTGGTACGGGCCGGGCCGCTCGTTCCCGGCCCGGTCCTTCTTCGGGTAGAAGCCGGTGCGGGTCACGCCGGCCTCGGCGGCCAGGGTCTTCAAGTCGCACCGGCCGCCGCGCGGGAGTTCACCCCGGAGTAGCCGGTCCATCGCAGCCCGGATCGCTCCCTCGTTGTGCTGCTTCGTCTGCTCGGAGATCCGGGCCACGTCAGGCTCCTTCCTGGGCCGGGCCGGTCCTGGCGGCGTCGATTTCGTCCAGTACCCGGAGCGACCTGTCCAGGTCGGCCCGGACACGGTCCCGTTCGGCCTTGTGGCCCCGGGGGATGGAGCCGAGGAACACGCGCGTCCTCTCGGCGTTGTCGGCCCACACCTTCCGGTGGACCGGGTGGTGGGTGGCCTGCGGGCACCGTGCGGAGTCGCACATCCCCGCCATGGGCTTGGAGTCCGTGGTGACCGGAGCCCCGGCGATCTTCAAGCACAGGGCCTTATGGGGGTCCTTGAACCAGCAATAGTTCGCAGCGCCGGCGTGGAGGAACTGGGACTGGCTTCGCAGGAGGTTGACCAGCTGCCGGTCCGACCCCATCACCTTGGGTTCCCCGGCCTGGTGATCGGCCAGGGCGGCGTCCACCCTCGTGAACGCGGCGATCACGTCCCGGGCTCCGGGGCCGGACGGCATGATGCCGGCCTGGAACTCCCGGAATGCGGTGGCGGTCAGCTCCAGGTGGTGCTTCGCCTCCTCCTCCCCGACCTCGGCCAGGAAGATGCCTTGTGCGCCACCGGGACGGTGCGCGTAGCCCTCGGTGGTGGCCACGTGCACATGCTTAAGGTGGATTTTCGCGGCGATCAGGCCGCCGGGCCGGTTGGCCAGTGCCATGGCCAGCGTGCGGCGGAGGTTCCGTGCGTTCACGGGGCCGTCCGGGATCGGTGCCAGTCCGAGGCGGCCGCCTTCGGGGCCGTTGACCCAGGTCCGGAACTGAATGTAGATGTCGGCCGAGGCTGGCCTCTTCCTGCCGAACAGGGCCCCGTTCAAGGATCCGTCCCGTTGCGCGATCCGTGCGGCCAGGCCGACGGCCCGCCAGGCTTCTTCGATCACCACCCACTCCTCCGGGACGCCGCCGAACTCCTGACCCTTGATCAGTCGGGACGCCAGCCGGTAGCGCATGGCGCCGCTGTACGCGGGGGTGGGCGGGAGACATGAGTCCGTGGACAGCTCTGCCAGCTCACTGGCCCGCATCCCGCTAAGGGCCGCAGCGACGACCAGACAGTCCCCCTGTACGAGACTGCCGAGGGTTCGAGGTTGCCGGTAGTCGAGTGGCAGCGTCCACGGCGCCGTGCCGTTCCCGTCCGCCCGCTGGACCAGGGCGGCACCGCGACCGTGGACGGCCGCCGCGCCTACCTTCGCCGCGGCCTCTTCGATCAGCGGGCGGAGCACCTCCAAGGGCCCGATCTGGATCTCTTTGCTGACCCCGGCATCCCTCCCCAGCTGGTCCAGGTTCACTTCCAGAAGCGGGTCCGAGAGCGACCAGACGCCACTCCGGACCCGCTGAGTGATCGACCCCCTGTCCAGCTGGGGAAGCGGCACACCATCACGCACGCACGCATTCAGGTGCTCCGCGAACCTGTCCCTGTCCCGTTTCGAGAGCGAGTATCGAATGCCGATGGTGGGGCGGGACTCCTTTCGGGCCTGCGCGCGCTCGATCTCCTCCGCGACGTAGGGGCCGAGAGTTTCGACCACCCACAGGGCGGCCGCCATCATCGGCTGGAAGACGTGGTCTGGGACCGGCCCGGAGAGGTTCCCAACCTGCTTCTTGGCGCCAGCCACTTCGAATACGGACCTGCCCGCCCAGGGGGTGAATCCGGGGGCGTAGGCGTCGTGGGTGAACAGACCGCTGTAGAAGGCCAGGTACTGCACAGGCAGGAGGAGGTTCAAGAGCGTGGAGGGCTGGATGGTCCTGCCGTGCCTGGTGCTGCGGGAGGCGAAGGCCATGTAACGGTCGCAGTGGTTTTGGTCGACGTCAGCCAGGGTACGGACGCCTTCCGTATGAAGCCAGTTCAGCCAGAGGGCCAGACTGCTGATCTGCCCGTACACCGCGCTGACCGCTTTGGGCTTGCGGAACGCGTGCGGAAGCACGGCCACGTGCTCATCCTGCGGTGCCAGGAGGGCCAGGATCATCTCCTTTGCTACGGTCCTCCACGCCGGGTTCACGATCCGGCGGAAATCCCAGCGCAGGGCGGTGGCGGTGAGTGACTTCGGGGCCCGGGCCAGTCCCGTCATATCCCATAGGTCGTCATCGAACAGGGGGCCGCGATTCCCGGGTGGCATCTCCAGCTGGGCAACGGTGCAGACGTCCAGCCCTGAGAACGGGGACCGGCGGCTGGCGGTCGTAAGAACGCTGGGCGTCGTCATACGGTCATCTCCTCGGGGCGGACGGGAATCTGGTCGTCGGTGTCGGCCACGGCGGCCGCCGCGGCCTCCAGCACGGCGGGCGGAAACCCGGGCAGGACCTCCCGGTCCAGGTGGTCCGCGTACGGGCCGAACACTGCGACGAATTCGGCGGTGGTCATCTGCCTGGACTGCCGTGCGAAGTACGCGCGGAGCCTCAGCAGGTTCGCCGCGTGGCGAGGCATGAACACGGCGAGAGGGCACAGCAGGCACACCCACGGCCGGGCCGGACAAGGCTTTCCTGCGAGCCCGTGAAGGCCCGACAGGGGGTCTTTACAGGACGCGGTGAACACGTCACGTTCCCCGGCCAGGAGTTCGGACAGGGCACCGTCAGAGAGGCCGAGGCGGGCCGCCTCCGCCGGGAGGCCGGCGGCCGCACGGGCGGCCGCTTCCTGGGTCAGAACGGTCGGAGGGAGGGCCCGCCCGAGGATGTCCGCCTGGCTCTCCTCGATGATCGTTTCTACCGCGTCCATCTGCGCCGGGGTTTGCGCGGTCAGGTACCGGTCCCCTTCCACGGCGGCGGAGTGGTTGGGGTCGATAGCCGTATTCCCCGTCCAGCCCTTGCGGCTGAGGGTGTTCAAGTAGGTAGTCCGGATGCGTGACGGGTGGAGCTGCAACGGCTTTCCGGTGTCGTCCAGCAGACCCATGCGGGCGGTCAGCCCGGTGTCCTTGGCCCGCAGGTTGGTCCCGTCCGGGTCGGGGCCGCTGACTACGTAGCCGAGGCCGCCCGATTCGGCCGTGAACCGGTTCGCGCGGAGCCGGAGCCATAGTTCGTCGCGGACTTCGGGACGGGCCTGCTGGCGCAGGAGGGCCGAGTGTTCTAGCCATCGTTCGATCAGGCGGACCGCGCGGCCGGTGAGCTTGACCGACTCCGGACCGCGCCGGCCCTTCACGTAGTCCAGGAGAATGGAGGAGTCTCCGGCCCACGTCACGTCACCGATTCCAAGGCCGGACAGGCCGTCTGGCACCACACCGCTGTAGACGCCGAGGAGAAGGCGGTACGCGGCGGCGGTGGCGGCCGCCGGATACAGGGCCTCCCGTACGGGGGCCAGCATCTTGGCCGCATCAACCCGGTGCCGGTGCCATCCGATGTGCGCGGCGAACGCCTTGCTGGACATGGGCCCGTGCTGGAGGAGTTCCCGGGCGATGTTGGGCGGGGTGAGGCCGGCCACTCGCGGATCCTCCCCTCCGGCGGCCTCGGCCAGAGCCCGGCGGTGGTCGGCCCAGCTCTCTTCGACCACTTGCTGCAGGGCTTCGGTGATGCGCTGCCACTCTCCCTCCGTGTACGGGGGGAGAGGATCCGGCCGACGGCGCGCCTTGATCAGCTTCCCGTCCAGGTACGGGACGACATCCGGAGGCAGGGCGCCGCTGACCTCGTGGGCGGCGCGGAGCAGGGAGCGGGAGAGATCTGCGTGTTGGACGGTGACAGCCATCCAGAACCGGAACAGAAGGGGACGGGTCAGCTGGGACAGGCCGCCCGTGAACCCTTCCGCCGCCAGCCAACGGACCATGCCCCGGAGGTAGGAGGCGTAGTGCAGTGCCGTCTTCCGGGCGCAGATCCTTCCGTGGGGGTGCACCAGGGCGGGGAAGGCGGCGGCCAGCTCGGCAGCCAGCTGGTCGTTCGCGGTCCCGTCGAAGCGGGCCGTGTACCGGGTGCCGTCGGGGAAGACGAATTCGACCCGCACGGGGTCATGGTGCAGGTACGCGGGCATCAGGCCTCTTCTCCGAACTCCGCGGCGGCCTCGGCCTCGGCGTCGTCATCGGTGCGGCCGGCTGCGGTGTAGGCGTCTCGGTAGATCCGCTGGACATCCAGGCGCCGGAGGTAGATCTCCGTGGTGGTGACGGAGGAGTGGCCGAGGAGATCCCGAAGGATCATCAGCGGGTCCGTCTTCGTGAGGTAGAGGGCCAGGCCGCCGTCCCCGCCGGTGTCGGTGATCAGCGCGGCGGCCCGCTGGTAGTAGCCCTGGACTAGGGCCTCCAGGGTCTCCATCGCGAAGGTGTGCCGGAGCGTGTGGGCGTGGACCGGGGGGAATCGCGGTTCGTAGCGTTCCCGGATGCGCCGGGAGGTGCGCCGGAAGACGGTGTCCCAGTCCACGAAGGGCTGGCCAGTGGACTGCACGGCGACCATCGGTGACGTGCCGTCGGGATTGACCAGGCGGAGGCGTTCGGCCGGTGAGAGGTGCCGCCACGGGGCGCGATGGCCGTTGATCCGGGCGCCTTCGTGGTCGGGTGCTTCGATGATCAGCGGCTCCCCGAGGCGCGCCGGAGGTCGGTAGCGGCCGCGGGTCACGGCGGCGTCCCGGTCCAGCTCGACGTACTGGTGGACATCGGCCAGGGCCCGGTGGCTGGTCCAGGTGGCGCGTGCCTTCTGCCCCTTCGTAGTCGACTCGGGCAAGGGGAACCAGACCGGGACAGCGGTCCGCCGTGCGGGCAGCGTAGGGAGTTCGTACGTCAGGAGGTAGGTGAACTCCTGGGCGCGTAGGCCGGTGGCGGTGACCAGGCCGCCCATGGCGCTGTTGCGGGCCAGTTCCCGGCCGCGGAAGGTGTCGTCCGGGGCGCCGTCGGGGTCCAGCCCGGCCAGAGCCCGGAGGAAGGTGTCCCGGAACCCGGGCTCCAGGTACTTGATCGTCACGTGGGGCTTGGCACGGCGGACGGTGGCGGTGTTGCGGCGGACCTCCATCGCGCCGGCCTCCCTGCTGTAGCGGGTGCCCATGGCGTACGTGAACGGGACCTTCGCGCAGTGGTCGTTGTCGACGGCCCAGGAGTAGAAGCGGGACATCACGTTGACGCGGTGGTTCCAGGTGGCGCCGTCCCATCTGGCTTCGACTGGTCCGGCCAGCCGGTACTCCGCGAAGGCGCCCAGTGCGGCCCGCAGGTCTTCGCGCTCCGCGAAGGGATGCACGGAGCGGGAGGCCAGGAACTCCAGCCAGGACCGCATGGCCTGCGCGTACGAGCGCCAGGACTTCGCGGCCGGCACCCCGCTGATGGGGAGTTCACGGAGCCAGGCGTTTACTGCGACGGTGGGGCGGGGGCCGTGTTCATCCTCGAACCGGAGGTCGTCATCAATCAGGACCGGCATGTCCTGGCGGATGAGGGGCTCCCGGTCAAGGTCCCAGGACTCCCAGCCGTCCCGGGTGAAGTAGGTCAGCAGCATGTCCACACCATAGACATTGAGACCCGCTCAAGTAGCGTGAATAGAAAGATAGTTGCACTCCAGCCCTACCCTCTAAAGAGACAAGGCTAAAGCGCAGTGATAAGTGACCTTTTCGCGTCCGAGAACCTGGCCCAGGCCGCTGTCACCCCCGGCATGAGCCTGCAGAACGCCAAGTCCGTGAAGTACAACGTCAACGGGGAGATGCTGGCCCGTCAGGGATCGATGGTCGCCTTCCGCGGCAATCTGCAGTTCGAGCGCAAGGGGCAGGGCATAGGCGGCATGCTCAAGCGCGCCGTCACGGGCGAGGGCCTGGCGCTCATGTCCGTACGCGGCCAGGGCGAGGCCTGGTTCGCCCACCAGGCAGGCAACTGCTTCATCATCGACATCGAGCACGGTGACGCCCTCACCGTCAACGGTCGCAACGTGCTGTGCTTCGACCCGACGCTGTCCTACGAGATCAAGATGGTCAAGGGCGCCGGCATGACCGGCGGTGGCCTCTTCAACAGCGTATTCACCGGCACCGGCAAGCTCGCCGTCGTCTGCGACGGACACCCGATCATCATCCCGGTCACCCCGCAGGCCCCCGTCCACGTCGACACGGACGCGGTCGTCGGCTGGAGCGCCCAGCTGGAGACCGGCCTGCACCGCTCCCAGTCGGTCGGCTCGATGATCCGCGGCGGCTCGGGCGAGGCGGTCCAGCTGAAGCTGAGCGGCGAGGGCTTCGTCATCGTCCGCCCGAGCGAGCTCACCGAGACGTCGGCCGCGCACTGAACCTCACCGGTGTGGGCCGCCGCTACGGACGCCGTCGGCCCTGGGTGCTGCGGGGGGTCTCGCTGGAGGTTCCGCCCGGCGCCCTCGTACGGGTCGAAGGCGGCAACGGCGGCGGGAAGTCCACCCTCCTGCGGATCGTCGCCGGAATCGACGCGCCGACCGAGGGTCGCGTCGGGGGACGGCCGCGGCGCACCGCCTACGTACCCGAGCGCTTCCCGGTGGCGCTGCCGCTGACGGCCCTGTCCTACCTGACGCACCTGGGACGGGTGCACGGGCTCGGGCGGGCCGAGGCGGTCCGCCGGGCGGCGCACTGGCTGGAGCGCTTCGGGGCCGCCGGGCACGCCCGCACCCCCATGGCCGAACTCTCCAAGGGCACGAGCCAGAAGGTGGCCGTGGCCCAGGCCCTGCTCGCGGGTCCCGAGCTGCTCGTCCTCGACGAGGCCTGGACCGGGCTGGATGCCACGGTTCGCCGCGAGCTGGACCTCGCCGTGGCCGAACGTACCGCCGCCGGGGCCTCCGTGGTGTTCGTGGACCACGACCCGGCGCGGCTCGCGGGCGTGCCCGACGCGCACCACCGGCTCGAAGGAACGTCACTGGTGCCGGTGGCGCCCCGGGGCGCGGCGGGACCCCGGGTACGGATCCGGGCCGCCGCGGCGCCCGGTGGCGTCCTACCGCCCGGCCTGCCCGGCCGGCCGGGCCCCGACGGCGTCGTGGTGCTGACCGTGGACGCCGCCCGCTCCGACGAGGTGCTGCGGATCCTCCTCGGCGCCCGCCCGCCCTGGCACGTGCGCACCGTGGAGGAACTGCCGTGACCGCCCTCCTCCGTTACCAGGCCGCGCTCCTGCTGCGCTCCCAGCGGTGGCTCGCCCCCTGCGTCGCGTACGCAGCGTTCGTGGCCGTCGGGATCCGGCCGGGCGACCCGGTGCTGGACTCCCTCGGCTACGCGGCTGCCGGCCTGGTCCCGTTCGCCGCCTGGCTGGTCCGGATCTGCGCCGGCAACGAGCCCGGGGCCGCCCGCGACTGCGCGGCCGCGGCGGCCGGTCCGGTAAGGGTCCACGCGGCGGCCCTGCTCACCGGCCTTGTCGGGGCGCTGAGCGCGGGCGCCCTGGCAGCCGGCGCGGCGTTCCTGGTCTGCGACCGGGGAGGAGCCGCCCCCGCCGCGGCCGCTGTCGCGGGTGGCCTGGTGACGGCGGTGTGTGCCCTGACCGGCGCGGCGGTCGGCGCGCTGTCCGCCAGGCCGCTGCTGCGCCGCCGCGGCCACGGCGTGCTGTCGGCGGCCCTGGGTTCCCTGCTGGCCTTGGTCCTTGCGCCCTCCCCGGCCCACGGCGCGGTGTCCGCCCTGGCCATGGCGGCGCGCTCGGGCAGCACGCCGCTGCCGCTCACGGCCCTCGCGGTCGCGCTCGCCCTGGCCGCCGCCGCGGGCGCCGCGGCCTGCCTGGCCGCCACCCGGCGGGGGTGAGGGGGCACGGACGGCCGCTAAGTGCCGATCAGTTCGGACACCTTCACGAAGCGGTAGCCGCGCTTGCGCAGTTCCGGGACGATCTTCCGGACGGCCTCCTCGGTGACCGGGGCGGCGCTGCGGGTGCAGTGCATCACCACCACCGAGCCGGGCTTCACGCCGGCGAGGACCTGTTCCGCCACCGCCTCCGGGTCCGTCGCGAAGGCGTCCCCGCTGACCACGTCCCACTGGACCGCCGTGACCCCTGCCGTGGACAGGGCCCGCAGCGCCGGGTCGTCGTAGCAGCCGCCGGGGAAGCGGAAGTACGGGACGGTGTTGACGGCGCCGGCCTGCCGGAAGGCGGCGAAGGCCCGGTCCACGTCGGCCCGGGCGGCCGCGCCGTCGAGGGCGGGCAGCCCGTAGCACGGGGACGTGAAGGCGTGGTGGCTGTAGGAGTGGTTGGCGATCTCGAAGTTCGGGTCGGTCCCGATGGACTTGGCCTGGTCCGGGTACTCCTCGGCCCAGCGGCCCGTCATGAAGATCGTCGAGGGCACCTTGAGGGTGCGCAGCGTCGAGATCAGCCCGGGGTTGTCGAAGCGCTCCCCGCCCGCGGCGCGCGGCCCCTGGTCGGAGGTCATGTCGGCGTCGAAGGTCAGCGCCACGGTCTTGTCCGCGTGCTGCTTCGCCCGCTCGAAGACGGGGGTCAGGCCGTTCGGGCCGGGGGCCAGGGTCGGGGCCCTGCCGGGGGCGCCGGCGGGCGGGGCGCCCGGCAGGGGGCTCTGGGAGGCGGCCGCGGCGCCGGGCGCGGAGGCCGCCGGGGACGCGGGGGCGGACGGCGGGGGCGTGCCCATACGGGCTTCGCGGCCGGCCCCGGTGGAGCCGGAGCCGGAGCCGGAGCCGCCCCCGCAGCCCGCGAGGGAAGCGGTGAGGGCGGCACTGAGTGCGGCCGCGGCCGCCACCTTGCGCATGCGCACAGAAATGGTCACGCACGCAAAATATATGACTATGTGACAAGTGGGTGTCAGCGGCACTCCCGTCGTGCCGCGGGACCCCCGGTCAGCGCCGCCAGGGACCCGTCACGGCGAAGGTGGTGCCCGGGGCGTAGGCGTTGACGTACATGGTCCGCCCGTCGGGGGAGAAGGCGACCCCGGCGAACTCCCCCCACTCCGGGGCTCCCGGACGGCCGATGTCCTCGGCGTTGCGGGCCACCGGATAGACCTCGCCGGCCGCCGTCACCCCGAACACGTACTGCGCGCCGCCGCCGTCCTCGCACACCATCAGCCCGCCGTCCGGGGCCAGGCAGATGTTGTCGGGGGAGTCCCCGGGCAGCGTCACGTCGGCGGCCGGCCCGAAGAGCACGTCGAGCCGCAGCCGGGCCCGGCGCGGATCGTAGAACCACACCTGTCCGTGGTGGTCGGCGGGCGCGCCCTCGCCCCGGCGGGCGTAGCTGGACACGAAGTGCACGCCGTGGCCTCCCCAGTAGCAGCCCTCCAGCTTCTGCGCGTGGGTGACGCCGCCGGGGCCGAAGTCCTGGTGCCGGATCGGGGTGCCGGCGGCCGAGGGGTGCGGTACGGGCACCCACTCCACCGGGAACTCCGCGCCGGGCTCGTCCACCGCCGCCAGGTCCGCCAGCCCCGGAACCCGCAGGGCCTCCAGGGCGCCGCCCGCCCGCAGCGAACCGGCGCCGCCGAGCGGCCGCTCCGGCAGGAACCGGTAGAACAGCCCGAAGGGCTGGACGAAGGCGTCCTCCGTCTCGTAGACCACCCCGCGGTACGGGTCCACGGCGACGGCCTCGTGCGCGAAGCGGCCCATCGCGGTGAGCGGGACGGCGCCCGTGCGCTGCGGGCGGGCCGGGTCCACCTCGAAGACGTAGCCGTGGTCGCGGTCGTAGCCGGAGGTGCCGGCCCGGTCCTCGGTCTCCTCGCAGCTCAGCCAGGTGTTCCAGGGGGTGCGGCCGCCCGCGCAGTTGACGGCGGTGCCGGCGAGGGCGACCCGCTCGCCGGTGACCCGCCCGTCCGCGGCGAGGTCCAGGGCCGTGCACCCGCCGAGCGCCCCGGGGTCGTACGTCAGCCCCGGTACGGCGGGGACCCGCAGGGCGGCGGTGGCGCGGTTCTCGTGGTTGCGCACCAGCCGCACCCGGCCGGCCCCGGCGTCGAAGGCTGCCATGCCGTCGCAGTGGCCGGGGACGGCGCCCTCCCCGGAGCGCAGTGGGTCGCCCGCGCGCGAGAGCACCCGGTAGGTGAACCCGGCGGGCAGGTCGAGGAGCCCGCGCGGGTCGGGCAGCAGCGGCCCGTAACCGCCGCCGGCCCGGGCGGCGGCCCGGGCCGAGGCGGGGGAGCCGCCGGCGAACAGCGCGCCCAGCGCCCCGCTGAAGGCGATGGCGCCGGCGGTGAGCAGGCTGCGTCGGGAGACGGACATCGGCGGCTCCGTGAGGAAGGGCGGCTGGGGGTGTCCTGCCGATCGGGCCGGATCAGGGCCGGGTGGTGCCGGGCAGGCAGGCCACCGCCGGGTTGAAGGTCTCGTGCAGGCCGCGGGGGTTCTTCTTCCACAGCCACAGGTGCAGGGCGTAGTGGACCGGCTGCCCGGGGAAGTTGCCGGCCTTGGGGCCCTTGAACGCGGTGCCGAGCATGGTCGGGCGGTCGTCGTCCGTGGTCAGCTTCTGGTCGCGGTCGTAGACCAGCCACTGGACCCCGACGAGGCGCTTGCCGCCGCGCCCGTCGTCCTCGTAGTACAGCGCGGCGGGCTTCGCCGGGTCGACGGAGTTGTCGTACCTGTGGTTGAAGTGCGGGTAGCCGAGCGCGCCGGTCCGCCCCACCCTGTCGAAGACGCAGTACTTGTCGGGGACGTAGCCGGCCGCCACCGCGTTGGCGTGCACCTGGTACTTGGCGGTCGCGCTGTACACGGCCGCCCGGTCGGCCAGGGCCCGGCCGGCGTCCGGGCCGTGGCCGGCGGCGGCCGGCGGCGCGGCGACGGCCGCCAGGGCGAGCGAGGCGGCTGCGGTGAGGGCGGGGGCGATACGTCGGGCCATGCGCGGGCTCCTCGGGACGGACTGGCTGATGGCACAGCAGCCCTTCCCGCCGCCCGCCGCGCCCGCCCCGCGCCCGCCCCGTACACGGCACGGACGGGCGACCGCCGATCGGCCGACGGCCCACCCGCCGCCGCCCGGCCGACCGGTGGCCGGACATCCGCGGGCCGACGGCCCCGCCCCCCGGAGCTGGCGGCTCACCCGAACGGGAGCCGGGCCGTTTCGCGGCGCACGGCCGCGGGGAACCGGTGAGTCCGCAGACGGCCGTTGCGGCGGCCACGGCCACGGCCACAGCCACAGCGGCCACGGCCACAGCCACGGAGGCGAGTGCGACGAAGGGTTGGGAACATGGCGCAGCGGGACGCGGCACCGATCGGCGACGGAGAACTGCGGGACACCGTGTCCGCCGTCTCCAGGGGCGCACCGGAGTACCGGCAGTGCCCCCACCCCGTGTACGCGGCCCTGCGCGAGCAGGACCCGGTGTGCCGGCTGACCCCTCCCCACGGGATCGACACCTATCTGATCACCCGTTACGGCGACGCCCGCGACGCCCTGTCGGACCCCCGGTTCAGCAAGGACATGCACGGCGCCATCGACACCTACCACGCGGTGTACGGCAGCTTCTTCGACGCGCTCGACGACAACGTGCTCTTCTCGGACCCGCCGCGGCACACGCGGCTGCGCCGCATCCTGCGGAGCGCCTTCACCCCCCGGCGGGTGGAGCAGATGCGTCCGCGGGTCACCCGGATCGCGGAGACGATCCTCGGCGAGTGCCGCAGGGCGGGCACGGTCGATCTGATGGCCTCGTTCGCCTTCCCGCTGCCCGTCGCGGTCCTGTGCGAACTGATGGGCATCCCGCAGGAGGACCGCCCGGAGATCCTGGAGCAGTTCGCGGTGGTCACCCGCTCGCGGTTCGACCCCAGCCGCAGGGCGGAGCTGAAGGCGGCCGAGGAGCGGCTCCAGCACCGGCTCGAACGCCTCATCTCCGACACCCGCGACCACCCGTCGGACACCTTCCTCAGCGACCTCCTCCAGGCGGAGGAACGCCTGGACGACCCCGAACTGGTCGCGTCGCTGTGGGTGCTGTTCTTCGCCGGCCACAAGACCACCGCCTACCAGATCGGGAACTCCGTCCTCAACCTGCTGCTCCACCCCGACCAGGCGGCCAGGCTCCGCGAGGACCCGCGGCTCATCCCGGGCGCGGTCGAGGAGATGCTGCGCTTCGAGGGGTCGGTGGAGACCTCCACCTTCCGGTACGCCGCCCAGGAGGCCCGGATCCGGGACACGGTGATCCCCAAGGGCTCCCTGGTGCAGATCGCGATCTCCTCGGCGAACCGGGACCCGGAGCGGTTCGACGCGCCCGACGAGCTGGACGTGACGCGCGAGGGGCTGCAGGGCACGCACCTGGGCTTCGGCCACGGCACCCACTACTGCCTGGGGGCGCCGCTGGCGCGGCTCGAACTCGAGATCGCGCTGGCCTGCCTGCTGCGGGAGTTCCCCGGCATGCGGCCGGTGGACCTGGAGGAGACCCGGGGCGCGTGGCTCAAGGGCCCGGTCCCGGCCTTCCGGGGGCTGGAGCACCTGCGGGTGGTCCTGGAACCCCCGCGCCCGGACGGGGACCCCGGCGAGCCGACCCTGGCCTCCGTGGCCTCCGGAAAGTAACCCAGACCCGATGGGCGGTGGATTGGCATGACGGATTCCGTGAGTACCCCCGTGCGGCTCCTGGGAAGACCGGCGGACGAACTGCGCATCGCGGCGGTGGGCACCAGCGAGGTCATCCGGATCGCCCGGGGCCCCTCCGCGCCCGCCCCGGACGCGGACACCGCGGGCACGGTCCATTCGAAGATCGACATTCACCACCACTACTGCGCGCCGGAGTGGCGCGAGTGGGCGGTGCACCACGGGCTGGTCACGCCGGAACAGCTGCCCCCGTGGGCCCGGATCGACACCGAGGCGTCGATCCGGTTCATGGACGACGCGGGGATCACCACCGCCGTCCTCAAGCCGATGCTGCCGGCGCGCTACCGGTCGTCGGCGCAGCTGCGCGAGGCGATCAGCATCACGCTGCGGTCGATGATCGAGGTGGCGACCTCGCATCCGGGACGGTTCTCGTACTACGTGCCGCTCTTCCTGGACGACCAGGAGGCGTCGTCCTGGGCCGTGCGCCGGGGCCTCGGGCAGCTCGGCGCCGCCGGCGTCAACGTGACCGCCAACTACGGGGGCGTCTACCTCGGGGACCCTTCCTACGACCGGCTCTTCCACGAGCTGAACGACTACTCGGCCGTGGTGGACACCCACCCGCACAACCTCCCGGGCGGCCGGCCCGGCGCGCCGACGGTTCCGGGCATCCCGAACTTCATGTGCGACTTCCTGCTCGACACCACCCGGGCGGCCGTGAACATGATCAGCAGGAGGACGCTGGACCGGTTCCCGGACCTGTCCGTGGTCCTGCCGCACGCCGGGGGCTTCCTGCCGTACATCGCCACGCGCCTGCAGGCGCTGGGCCGGTTCTGCGAACCGAGCGTGGAGCCTGCAGCCGTCCGCGACCACCTGAGCCGCTTCTACTACGACACCGCGGGACCCATGGCGCCCGCGGCGACCCTGCTGGAGCATGTGCCCGCCGACCACGTCCTCTTCGGCACGGACTGGCCCGCCGCCCCCGCCGACACCGTCATGGACCTGGCGCTGCCCGCCCTGGAAGCGGACCCGGCCTTCACGCCGGAGCAGCTGCGGGGGATCTACCACGGCAACGCGATGCGCCTGATCCCGCAGCTGGCGACGGCCTGAGGGACACTCCGGGGGTACGGGCCGCGCCGTGCGGCCGTACCCCCGGCCCGTGATCAGGCGAGCTTGGCGCTCAGGGTGATCGTGGTGCCGGTCAGGGCCTGGCTCACCGGGCAGTTCTTCTTGGCGTCCTCGGCGGCGGCGACGAAGGCGTCGTTGTCCATGCCCGGGACCTCGCCCTCCACGCTGAGGTGGATGCCGGTGATGCCCTCACCGGGCTGGAAGGTGACGTCGGCCTTCGTCTCCAGCCGGGTGGGCGGGGTGCCCGCGCCCGCGAGGCCGTGGGACAGCGCCATCGAGAAGCAGCTGGAGTGGGCGGCGGCGATCAGCTCTTCCGGGCTGGTCTTGCCGTTCGCGGCCTCGGTGCGGGCGGGCCAGGAGACGTCGTACGAACCGATGCCCGAGGAGTCGAGGCTGACGACGCCCTTGCCCTTGAGCAGGTCGCCTTCCCAGACGGTGTGCGCGTGACGCGTGGTGGCCATGGTGATCCCTTCGCAGGTGGTGGAAAACGGCCGGCCTCCCGAAAGGGGCGGACCGGCCGTCCCAAACCTACTGGGACACCAGGGGTTTCGCGTCGCGCGCCAGCGCGGTGAGCCGGGATATGGCGCGGAAGTACTTCTTCCGATAGCCGCCGTTCAGCATCTCCTCACTGAACAGCCTGTCGAACGGGACGCCGGACGCCAGCACCGGGATCTCGCGGTCGTACAGCCGGTCGGCCAGGACCACCAGCCGCAGCGCCGTCGACTGGTCCGGCACCGGGCCGACGTCGGTCAGGCAGACGGCCGTGATCCCGTCCGTCAGCGCGCCGTAGCGGCTCGGGTGCACCCGGGCCAGGTGTTCCAGCAGGCCGGGGAAGTCGTCCAGGCTCGCGCCCTCGGTCGCGTACGCGGCCTTGGCGACCTGCTCGTCGGAGAACGGCGCCGGGGCCTGCGGCAGGCCGCGGTGGCGGTAGTCCTGGCCGTCGATCCGCAGCGGCCGGAAGTGCGCCGACAGCCCCTGGATCTCCCGCAGGAAGTCCGCGGCGGCGAAGCGGCCCTCGCCGAGCTTGCCGGGCAGCGTGTTGGAGGTGGCGGCCAGCGCCACGCCCTGCTCGACCAGGCGGCTGAGCAGCGAGGACACCAGCACGGTGTCGCCCGGGTCGTCCAGCTCGAACTCGTCGATGCACAGCAGCCTGTGCCCGCCCAGGGTCTGCACGGTCTGCTGGAAGCCGAGCGCGCCCACCAGGTTCGTGAGCTCCACGAAGGTGCCGAAGGCCTTGAGTGCGGGCTCGGCCGGGGTCGCGTGCCACAGGGAGGCGAGCAGGTGGGTCTTGCCGACGCCGTAGCCGCCGTCGAGGTAGACCCCGCGCGGCCCGGCGGGGGCGGCCGGCTTCTTGGAGAACCAGCGCTTCCGGCCGGCGCCGCTCGCGTGCGCCCCGCCCAGACCGGCGGCGAAGCCGCTCAGCACGGTGACGGCCTCGGCCTGGCTCGGCTGGGCCGGGTCGGGGTTGTACGTGCCGAAGCGGACGGAGTCGAACCGCGGCGGCGGCACCATCTCGGCCACCAGCCGTTCGGCGGGCACCCGCGGCTCGCGCGCGCACAGGGCCTGCGGGCCGGCGTCGGCTATCGGGGGCCGGCCCGGGGTGTGACCGGAGGTGGAGAGTGATGTCGACACAGCCCTTAACTCTACGGGGCGTGGCACACTGCACCGATGCGACGCCTGTTCCCTGTGACCGATCAGACACCAGCCCAGAGGCGGGACGCGGCAGACCGGGAGTGGTCGCTCGACGAACTCGCGGACGCCTACGCGTACCCCGAGCTGGCGGCGGACGGCCACTGGCTCCGGGCCAACATGGTCTCCACCCTGGACGGCGCCGCCCAGCACGACGGCCGCTCACAGCCCATCTCCGGCGAGACCGACATGCGGATCTTCGGCACCCTGCGGGCGCTGGCCGACGTGGTGGTCGTCGGCGCGGAAACGGTTCGCCAGGAGGGCTACCGCCCGGCCCGCGCCCGGGAGGCCTTCGCGGCCCGCCGCGAGGCCGCCGGGCAGGGCCCCGCCCCCGCCATCGCGGTGATCACCGCCAGTCTCGACCTGGACTTCTCGCTGCCGCTGTTCACCTCCCCGCTCGTGCCGACCCTGGTGGTCACCGGCGCCGCCGCGCCCTCCGACCGGGTGGCCGAGGCGGTGCGCGCCGGGGCCGAGGTCGTGGTGGCCGGCGAGGGCGCCGCCGTGGACGCGGCCCGGGCCGTACGGGAACTAGCCGACCGGGGGCTGCGCCGCCAGCTCACCGAGGGCGGGCCCCGGCTGCTGGGCCAGTTCGTGGCCGCCGACGTGCTGGACGAGCTGTGCCTGACGATCTCCCCGACCCTCACGGCGGGCGGTGCCCAGCGCATCGCGGGAGGGCCTTCCGTCACGGTTCCCCACCGGCTCGCGCCCGCCTGCGTACTGGAAGAGGCCGGGTTCTTGTTCACGAGTTACCGTCGGATCTGACAAGGAGCGGAATTTCCCGTTCCGCTTTGCTTCCGCTGGGCACATATACCTGCGCAGGCCCCGTGCGACAGCGGGGCAGGATGGTTTCCGCAGGGGCCGGCCGGCGCCGGCCTCGGCCCATGAAGGAGAGGGCGTCCGTGTTCACGAGCGTATTGATGATCGAGCAGCCGCTGACCACGGTGGACGTGGACTTCGTCACCAGCCTCCACGGAGACGACCCGGTCTCCTTCGTCGTCCTCATGCAACCCCGGGGCGACCAGGACCGACTGCTGCGCGCCATCGACGACGTGGCGCTCGGTGAACTCCCCGAAGCCATCCGTGAGGGTGACGAACCGGAGGGCGAGGACGCGCTCGGCCCCGCCGCGCACGCCCTCGCGCATTCCCTGAACGCCCTGTGCCAGAAGGGCGCCAAGGCCGTCGGGCAGATTGTCGAGAAGCACCCGCTCGACAAACTGCAGTCCGTCGTGGACGAGACCGGTGCCGACGAGGTGATCGTCCTGACCTCGCCGCACTTCGTGGAGGAGTTCTTCCACCGGGACTGGGCCTCCCGGGCACGCCACAAGGTCGGCGTTCCCGTGCTCAAGCTCTTCGCCCACAACGAATAGGCTTGGGCCCCAGAGCCCGACGCACACAAGCACCGCACTCGATCCTGGAGCGACCTGAATGAAGCCCGGCCTGCCGACCGCCATGGAACGGCCCCACTTCATCGGCATCGGCGGCGCCGGCATGTCCGGCATCGCGAAGATCCTGGCCCAGCGCGGCGGCACGGTCGCCGGCAGCGACGCCCGCGGCGACTCCGAGACCGCCGACGCGCTGCGCGCCCACGGCGTCACGGTCCACGGCGGGCACGCCGCGCAGAACCTCGCCGACGACTCCACCTGCGTGGTCGTCTCCAGCGCCATCCGCGCCGACAACCCCGAGCTGGCCCGGGCCGCCGAGCTCGGCATCCCCGTCGTGCACCGCTCCGACGCCCTCGCCGCCCTGATGGACGGCCTGCGCCCGATCGCCGTCGCCGGCACCCACGGCAAGACCACCACCACCTCGATGCTGGCGGTCTCCCTCTCGGCCCTGGGCCTGGACCCCTCCTACGCCATCGGCGGCGACCTGGACGCCCCGGGCTCCAACGCCCACCACGGCGAGGGCGACATCTTCGTGGCCGAGGCCGACGAGAGCGACCGTTCCTTCCACAAGTACTCCCCGCAGGTCGCGATCATCCTCAACGCGGAGCTCGACCACCACGCGAACTACGCGTCGATCGACGAGATCCACGAGTCCTTCGAGACCTTCGTCGGGAAGATCGTGCCCGGCGGCACCCTGGTCGTCGCCCACGGCCAGGAGGGCGCCGCCGAGATCGCCCGCCGCGTCGCGGGCCGCGAGGGCCTCACCGTCGTCACGTACGGCGAGGAGGAGGACGCCGACATCCGCATCACCAAGATCACCCCGCGCGGCCTGACCAGCGAGGTCACCGTGGTCCTGGACGGCCGGATGCTCACCTTCACCGTCTCCGTCCCCGGCCGCCACTACGCCCACAACGCCGTCGCCGCGCTCGCCGCGGGCGTCGCCCTCGGCATCCCGGCCCACAACCTGGCCTCCGCCCTCGGCAAGTACACCGGCGTCAAGCGCCGCCTCCAGCTCAAGGGCGAGGCGGCCGGCGTCCAGGTCATCGACTCCTACGCGCACCACCCCACCGAGATGACCGCCGACCTGGAGGCCATCCGCGGGGCCGCCGGGGACTCCCGGATCCTGGTCGTCTTCCAGCCGCACCTCTTCTCCCGCACCCAGGAGCTCGGCAAGGAGATGGGCCAGGCCCTGGCCCTCGCCGACGCCTCCGTGGTCCTGGACATCTACCCCGCCCGCGAGGACCCGGTCCCCGGCGTCACCAGCGAGATCATCATCGCCGCGGCCCGGGCCGCGGGCGCCGACGTCACCGCCGAGCACGACAAGACGGCCGTCGCCGACGTCATCGCGGGAATGGCCAAGCCCGGTGATCTCGTTCTCACCATGGGCGCGGGCGACGTCACGGACCTCGGTCCGGCCATCCTCGCGCGCCTGTCGAGCTGACGGAACGAGGGAGCGGGAGAGTCATGTCGTACGAGGTCGAGAAGACGGACGAGCAGTGGCAGGCGGAGCTGACCCCGTCCGAGTACCAGGTGCTGCGCCTCGCCGGCACCGAGCCGGCCTTCCGCGGTGAGTACACCGACACCAAGACGGAGGGCGTCTACTCCTGTCGCGGCTGCGGCGCCGAACTGTTCCGCTCCTCGGAGAAGTTCGACTCGCACTGCGGCTGGCCGTCCTTCTTCGACCCGAAGGACACCGACGCGGTCGAACTGCTCGCCGACACCTCGCACGGCATGGTCCGCACCGAGGTCCGCTGCGCGAAGTGCGGCTCCCACCTGGGACACGTCTTCGAGGGCGAGGGCTACCCGACGCCCACCGACCAGCGGTACTGCATCAACAGCATCTCGCTGCGCCTGACCCCGGCCCCCGACGCGGGCTGACCCGCAGGACGCCTCAGCAGGCCCCGGGCTTTCCGGGGACGACCGGGCCTTCCCGGCCCCGCACGGGGGCCGGGAAGGCCCGCCTCGTGTCCGCGAGCGGACGCGGCGCGGGCTCAGGCCCGGACGGGGCGCGGGCTCAGGCCCGGACGCCCGGGCGGGTTCAGCCGCTGCACTGGGTCAGTTCGCCGCCCTGGCGGACGCTGTACTGCCCGGGCGGCACGTTCATGACCTGGAAGCCGCCGTTCTCGGCGATCTCGACCGTGCCGCCGAAGCCGGCCGACCCGTACACGTAGGCCGGGCCAGGGGTGAAGCCGCCGCCGGACAGGTGCACCTTCCCGTTCTCCAGGACCCCGGAGGTCGAACACGTCGCGGCCGGGACCGCGGCCGGCGGGGTGTGCGGGACCGCCGCGAGGGCGCTGGGGGCGGCGACGAACGAGGCGGCCACGAGGGGACCGAGGACGAGGAGCCGTGTGCGCCGGTTCATGAGTTTTCCTTACCGGGAGGAATCGGGAGGCCGCGCGCCGCGCGCCGCGGGCGGGGCCGCCTTTCCATCGTCACCCCGCCCCCTGACCGGTGCGACCGGAGGGGCGGCTGGCCGGAACCGGACGCGGATGGTGTCGAGGACATCGCGGTTCGGTTCCGATCCGGTCTCTGGCCTGGGGTGATCCACCGGCGATAGCACGTACGACCTTCGAAGACACCTCTCCGTTTCTTCCGTCTGTCTGGTTATGATCGCCCCCTCACATCCCGTCACGACCACACCGGTTGTGTCCGTCCCCTCAGCAGTGCCCTGCCCGGTCAGGCTGTTCGGCCACCCCTGACGTCCCCAGTCGCCCCCGCTCCCGAGGACCGATGTCTCCCATAGAACCCGAAGGCGTACGAGGGCAGTCGACGACGCGTCGGTGGCGCACCGTACGCCTGCGCACCCTCCTCATCTGGCTGGCAGTGGTCCCCACCGTGGCGATGGGCACCCAAGTCACGGTGACCGCCGACCGGTTGCTGGAGCAGTCCGCGCAGCTGCGCGCCGACGTCGAGGCCGCCGAGCGGGTCGGCGCACCCCTCTACACGCTCATGGTCGACATGCAGGCCGAGCGGACGGCGACCGCGGCCCAGTGGGCGGGCACCGAAGGGGCCGAGGGCGAACTGCGCGTACGGCGCGCCGCCACGGACTCGGCCGCGGCCGAGTTCGGCCGGCTCGCCGACGACCCGTCGAGGTCCTTCGTCGAAGTGACCCGGCAGCTCGGGAAACTGGCCGCCTACCGCCAGCGCGCGGACACCCGCAGCGGCGCCGCCGACAGCACCCTCGCCTACTACTCCGAGGTCATCGGCAAGGTCATCCAGGTCTACCAGCAGGAGTTCAGCCACGCCGAGGACGCCGAACTCGCCCAGGCGAGCCGCCCCGTGGTCTCGATGCTCCAGGCCACCGAGATGGTGGCGCGCGAGGACACCGTACTGGCCCTCGCCGGGCCGTCCGGGGAACTGAGCTTCGTCGGCTACGACCAGTTCGTCAGCTCCCTGGGAGCCCAGCGCTACCTGCACGAAGCGTTGATCGTGCCGCACCTGACGGCGCGGGACGAGCGGTTCTACGAGCGGGTCGTCGGATCCGAGGACTGGCAGGCGAAGACACGCATCGAGAACGCGGTCCTCTCCGGGCACAAGGACACCGACACGGGCATCAGGGTGCCCGCCGAGGTCCGCGGCTGGAAGTCCGCCCACGCCAACTTCTCCGTCCAGATGACCACCCTCAACATCGACCTGGCGCGCTCGGTGCTCGCCCGCGGCGAGGCCAAGGCCGCGGAGCTGCAGACCGAGGTCGCCTGGCTGATCGCCGGCAGCGGCGGCGGACTGCTGGCCGTCGTCGTCGTGGTCGTCTTCACCACCCGGTCGGTCCTGCGCCGCCTGCGCGAACTGCACGAGCGCACGGTGACCGTGGCCGAGGAGACCCTCCCCGACGTCGTCGCCAGGCTCCAGCGCGGACAGACCGTGGACCCCGAGGCCCTGCCGGCCGTGAGCGGGGACCGCGACGAGGTCGGGCGCATCAGCGACGCCTTCGCCCGCGCCGTCGCCGTATCGGTCGACGGACACCGCCGGCTCGCCGCCGAGCGCCACGGGTTCGGACTGTTCGCCTCGGGTATCGCCTCGCGCACCGGGAACCTCGTCAGCCGCCAGCTGAGCCTGACCGAGGACATCCAGGACACCTTCGGCCACGACGAGGCACTGCTGGTCCAGCTGATGCGGTCCGACCAGCTGACGGTCGGCATGCGGCGGCAGATCGAGAACCTCCTCATCCTGGCGGGCGGCGAGGTCCCCGACCCGCACACCGAGCCCATGCGCGTCGCCGACCTGCTGCGCGAAGCCGCCGCGGAGGTCGAGGACTTCCGGCGCATCGAGCGTCAGGCCCTCGACGAGACCAGTGTGGAACCGGGCGCCATCAGCCAGATCAGCCACCTGCTGGCCGAACTGCTGGACAACGCCACCCGGTTCTCCCCGCCCAAGTCCAAGGTGGTCATCCGCGCCGAACTCGTCGCGGACGGGCTGACGGTCGAGATCGAGGACCGCGGGCCGCGCGTGAGCCCCGAGCGGTACGAGGAGATGAACGGGCGCCTGCACCAGGCACCGCCGTACTCCGTCCTCGCGCAGAACGCGCACCGGCTCGGCCTCTTCGTCGTGGGCCACCTCGCCGACCAGCTCGGCGCCACGGTCACCCTGCGCCGCTCGGTGTACGGCGGGACCTGCGCGGTGGTGGTCCTCCCCGCCGAACTGCTGCTGCCGACCGAGGGGGAGACCCCGCGCGAGCCCGCCCGCCGCGAACCCGCGGCCCCGGCCGTGGAAACGGCTGTGGAACCGACTGTGGCCCCGGCGGCGGAGCCCGAGTCCGCTTCGGCCGAGTCCGCTACGGACGCACCCGCTGCGCCGGGCCCCGCCGCGGACCGCGAGCGCGAGCCGGTGGCGCACACGAGCGCCGGACTGCCCAGCCGCCGTACGAAGACGCCCCGGCCCACGCCTGCCGCCGTACCCGCGGCCCGCTCGGCCGCGGCGGCCGCCCCCGCGCGGCCGGCCCTCCCCGAGCGCGTCCCGCAGACCCACCTCGCCGACCAACTGCGCGCGCCCCACGCGCCGGAAACACAGGTTCCCCAGGACACCGCGACACCCGAAGAGGTCGCCGACGCCTGGGCGGACTACGAACAGGGGACCCAGACAGTGGAAGAAGAGCTCCGACGGGATCAGCCATGACCACCTCATCGAACACCGCGGCATCCAACGACGCGATCTACAGCGTCCTCGACAACAACCTGAGCAGAATCGCCGGCATCCAGGGAGCCGTGCTCCTGTCCAACGACGGCATCCGGCTCAGCGCCTACCTGCTGGACCAGCCCCAGGCCGAGCGCATGGCGGCCGCCGCCTCCGGCATCGCCTCCACGATGAAGGCGATATCCCGGGAGATCGACGGCGGCCGCGTCATCCGCCAGCTCGTCGAGATGGACGACAGGTACCTCTGCATCGTCGGGTGCGGGGAGGGCAGCACGCTCATCGTGGTGACCTCCCGCAAGGCCCGCCTCGGCGAACTGGGCGGCGAGGCCGTACGCACCGCGCAGGCGCTCGGCGAATGGCTGGGTACCCCCGAGCGCGGCCAGGTGCCGAACCCGTAATGCCGCAGGACGAGCCGCAGCCCGCAAGCCGCCGCCGTACGCGGCTGTACGCCCTCACCGACGGCCGTACGGCCGCTGCGCACACCGTCCTGACCATGGACACCACCATCACGGCGGCGGCCGCCGACGACGCGCACGGGGCACTCCCCACCGAGTGGCAGGAGATCCTCGACCTGTGCGCGCCGCCGGGCGGGCGCGCGGTCGCGGAGATAGCGGCGCGGATGCACATCCGCCTCACCCCGATGACGCTGCTCCTCGGCGAACTCGCCGACCGCGGGCTGATCACCCACCGGCCGCCCCTGGCGGCCTCCGACACCACCGACGTCAACCTGCTCATGAGAATCAGGGACAGCCTTGCCCGGATATGACACGCCCGCCACACCCGCCCCGGGGGAACCGGCCCCGGTCAAGATCCTCATCGCCGGCGGATTCGGGGTCGGCAAGACCACCCTGGTGGAGACGATCTCCGAGATCGAGCCGCTGCGTACGGAGGAGCGGCTGACGGCCGCGGGCGTCGGCGTCGACGACCTCGACGGCATCGAGTCCAAGAACCTCACCACCGTGGCGATGGACTTCGGCCGGATCACGCTCACCGACGCGGGCATCGTCCTCTACCTGTTCGGCACACCGGGCCAGGAACGCTTCTGGTTCATGTGGGACGACCTCCTCGGCGGCGCCCTCGGGGCGATCGTGCTGGTCGACACGCGGCGCCTCGACCGCAGCTTCCCGGCCGTCGACTTCTTCGAGAGCCGCGGCCTGCCCTTCGTGGTCGGCGCGAACTGCTTCCACGGCGAACAGCCCTACACCGCCGAGGAGATCGGGGCGGCCCTGCACCTGCGGGATCCGAACACGCCCGTCCTCATGCTCGACGCCCGCTCGCGCACGGACGTCCGCGCGTCCCTGCTCGCGCTGCTCGACCTCCTCATCGACCAGGCCCGGCAGACCCCGGCCCCCGTCACCGGCTGACCATCCCGGCCCCGGCCGCCACGACGTCTCCCAGGTGGTCCGCCAGGGTGCGGCGCGGGAGCCAGCCCTGGGCGCGGGCCCGGGTCAGGTCCAGGACCACCGGGTGGGCCAGCTGGTCCACCGCGTAGCGGCTCAGGGCCGGCTCGGCGGTGGGCAGCGCCTCCGCGACCCGGGCCGCCGTACGGGCCACCCGCAGCGGCAGGTGCCGGATGCGGGCGCGGACGCCGTGCGCGTCCAGCACCGCGCGGACCGCGGCGTCCCGCCCGTACGCCTGCCCGTCGGCGATGTTGTACGCCCCCGGCGGCCAGGCCGCGGCCGCGAGGCAGGCATCCGCCAGGTTCTCCACCGCCGTCAGGCTCAGCCGCACGTCCGGGCCCGGCAGCAGCAGGGTGCCCGCCCGGACCCGGGACAGCAGCCGCGGCAGCAGCGTGGTGTCGCCCGGCCCGTACACGGCCCGCGGGCGCAGCACCACCGCCCCGGCGGCCAGCGCCAGGGCCTCGCCGGCGGCCTTCGTACGGCCGTAGGCGTTCAACTGGCCGGCGCGCGGATGGTCCTCGCCGACCAGGGAGCGGTCCGGCCGCGGATCGTAGACGCTGGCACTGCTCACCCACACCACCGGCCGGCCCGCCGCGGCCCGCAGCAGCCGCTCGGTGCCGGCGACGTTGACCTCGCGCATCAGCGCCTCCGCCGCGGAGCCGGGGGAGGGGTCGCCGACCGCCGCCGCGCAGTGCACCACCACGCTGACCCCGGTGAGGTCCGGGTCGCCCGCGGCCGCGTCCCAGAACCGGTGCTCGCCCACCGGCCCCGGCCTGCGCCCCAGACCCACCACCCGCGCGCCGGCCGCCGCCGCGGCGCGCGCCACGTGCCCTCCGCAGAAGCCGCTCGCGCCCGTGACCGCGATCACGATGCCGCCCGTACGCACAGCGTCCGCCAGCCCGGCAGCGCCGCACCCCGGTCCACCCGGGCCCGCGTCACCACCGGCCGGTACGGGGCCAGCGCCGCCAGTACGTCGGCCAGCTGGACGGCCGCCAGCCGGGCTCCGGGGCACGCGTGCGCCCCGGCCCCGAACACCAGCCGGGACAGGGCCGGTCCCGCCGGATCGTGGGCGTCCGGGTCGCGCCGGTGCGCCTCGGCGGCATGCCGGGCGACCAGCAGCAGCCGGTCGCCGGCCCGCACCGGGCAGCCGCCGACCGTGCCGTCCGCGGCGGCCACCCGCGGCAGCAGCGGCGAGGCCGCGGTGACCCGCAGCAGCTCGGCCGCCAGGGCCGGGCGCAGCGTCTCGTCGCCGGCCCGGTCCCACAGTCCGGCGTCGGCGCACCAGGCCACGGCCCGCGGCAGCGCCGCGACCGTGGTGTTCACGGCGGCCACCGCCACCATCGCGGCCAGTGCGCCGTCGGCGTGGCCCGGAGCGTGCGCGGGCAGTTCCGCCGGCTCGGCGGGGTCCCGCTCGGCGGGGTCCGGAACGCATCCGTGCCGTGCCGTCGACCGTCGATGCTCCCCACGCGCCTCTTCCGCCGCCTCGCCGGCCCACGCACCGGACTCCGCCGAGCCCGCCCTCCGGGCTGCGGGCACCACATCGCGGACACTCCCCAGCAGGCCGCCCAGCCGTCCGGCGGCCCGGGCCGCGGCGGCCTCCGCGCGCGGGCGGCGCGGCCCCGGCAGGTGGCTGCGTACGGACGCGGCCGCGGCCTCGGCGGCGGCCCGCGCGACCTCGCACGGGTCGGCGCCGGAGCCCAGCAGCGCGCACACCACCGTCCCGGACAGTTCGCGGGCCAGCTCGACGAGGTCCACCTCCCCGCCCCCGGAGAGCGGCGCGAGATGCCGTGCGAGCAGGGGCTGCCACCGCACCCGCAGGTCCTCCACGCCGGACGCGCCGAGGCGGCCGGCCAGCTCCCGCCGGTCCGACCGGTGCTCCGTGCCCTCCTGGTCGAAGAGCACACCCCCGTCTCCCGCCAGCGCGGAACGCGCGGCGGCACCCGTGGTGCCCTCGGCGGTCCGGTCGAGCGGCAGCCTGGTCAGGGCCTGCCGGTAGGCGTCCGTGCCGTGCACCAGCAGGGTGCCGCCGATCCGGCGGACGGGCCGTCCGCGCGTCGCGGCGAGCAGTCCGAAGAGCACGGGGTGGCCGCCCAGGTAGACCCGGCGGTCGCGGCGACGCGCCCGGGCGTGGGACGTGGGGCTCATCAGGGCCATCAGGGCGTTGCCTCCGTGGATCGGCCGGCCGGGAAGGCCGGGGAGAGGGCTCCGGGTGCGGCAGCGGCCACCCACCCGGTCCCGGTCCGGCGGCGGGGCCCCGGACCGGCGGCGCGGGTCATCGCGCCGGGCTCAGGCGTCGCGCCGCCAGGGCGGCCGTCGCCGCCCGGTCCGGCTTGCGCGAGCGCCCCGACAGCGGGATCCGGGCGAGGAGCACCTCGTCGGGCCGGGCCGTGCCCATCCGGGCGACCGGCTCCGACAGGGCCGCGCGCAGGGCCGGTTCGTCCGCGCCGCGCTGCGGCTGTACGACGGCGACGAGGCGTTCGTCGCCGTCGCCCGCCGGGATCCCGACGAGCACCGCCAGCTCCACCCCCGGCACGTGCAGGGCGGGCTCGTACAGGCCCGGGTAGATGTTCTCGGCCCGGCGCAGCACCATGTCCTTGCACCGGCCCTCCAGGACGATCCGGCCCGCGGCGTCCAGCCGCGCCCGGTCACCCGTACGCACCCACGGATCGGGTTCCTCGCCGAGGTAGCGGTGGCGGGCCGCCGGCCCGGCCAGCAGCAGCTGGCCCTCGTCGTCCCGGTCGGCCCGTACGCCGGGCAGCGGAGCCCCGACCAGGTCCCCGGCCCCCTCGAAAGCGGACTTCTCCCGGGACTCCACCGCGGCGGCGGGGAACAGCTCGGTGAGCGCGTACACGCCCCAGGCCTCGGCCGCGCCCGCGTCCCGTACGCGTTCCAGCAGCCCGGCGCCGGCCGGGGCGGAGCCCGTCCACACCCGGCCGTGGAAGCGGGCGCCCGCGCCCAGCGCGTCCCGCAGCCGGGGCGGGGTCAGATAGCTGTCTGCGGGCCGCAGCCGGTGCAACTGCCGGGCCAGCAGCCGGGCGTTGCCGGCCGGCAGGGCCACGGCGGCACCCCGGGTCAGGGAGGGGACGAGGACGAAGAAGGTACCGCCGAGCACCGGCTCGTCCCCGCGGGCGTCGAAGAGGGACGAGACCGTGGCCATGCCGGCCGACAGGCTCGCCCGGGTGTGCACCACGGCCCGCGGCCTGGAGGTGGTCCCGGAGGTGAACACGATCACCGCGTCGGCGTCGCCGTCCACGGCGGCGTGCGCCGGCACCCCGAGCCGGGGCGCCCCCAGGTCCAGCGAGGGCGCGCCCCCCGGCAGCCGGGGCCCGACCGTGGCCACCGGCCCCAGGCCCGCCAGGTCGGGCAGGGCGAGTCCGGCCCGGCGGGCCAGCGGCCGGGCCCAGCCCGCCACCGCCTGCGCGGCCGCGTCGGCCAGTACCAGCGCGGGCTTGGCCAGCGCGAGGCGGGCCCGCAGTACGTCGGGTCCGGCGCCGGGGTCCAGTACGGCCCCGCGCAGTCCGAGCCGCCACAGCGCGAGCAGGACGGCGAGGGCCCGCGGCCCGGGGCGCACGGCGACCCCGACGGTGTCCCCGGCGCGCAGCCCGCGCGCGTGCAGGGCCGCGGCGAACGCGTCCGCCAGCTCGGCGAGTTCGCCGCGGGTGGCCCGCACCCTGGGCGCGCCGGTACGGGTCGCGGTGAGCACGGCGGGCCGCTCGGGGCGGCTGCGCAGCGCGTGGTCGAGTCGGTCCAACATCAGCGGGGGTCGTCCGTTCCGTGCGGTCCGCTGCCCTGGTCCAGGTACCAGCGGGCGGTGCCGGCGATCCCGTAGGCCCGCAGGCGCCGCGTCGAGTTCTCCACGACCATCTCCCGGCAGTGGAATATCCGGTCGGTGTGGCGGCGTACGGCGTTGAGGAACAGCCGGTCGGTCGGCGAGGGGCGCCGCGGCATGCCGCCGACGGCCAGGTACAGCTCGGCGGTGATCGCCATGTTGTTCCCGGCGTGCATGCGGTACGGGGCCCGGTAGCCGTGGCGGCGGGCGTGCCGCGGCCGCAGCCGCCCGAAGAGCGCGGCGAGCGCCACCAGCATCCCGAAACCGGCCCGGCCCACCGGGCCGTGCTCGTCGCGCCGGGCCGTGATCCGCCCGCACACCAGCCCGGGGCGGCGGGTGAGCGCGCTCCGCGCGGCCGCCGTCCAGCCGGGCCGGGGCAGGCAGTCGGCGTCGGTGCGGGCGAGGAGCGCCGCGCCCCGGCCGATCGCGTACCGGAAACCGGTGTCCACGGCGGAGCCGACACCCTTCTCGGGCTCCTCGATCACCTCCACCGGGAAGGGCGCGGTGGCCGCGAACCGGCGGGCGACGGCGCCCGTGCCGTCCGCCGACGCGTTGTCGACGACGAGCAGGGTGAAGTCCCGGTCCCGCTGCGCGGCGAGCGCCCGCAGGGTGTCCGCGAGCCGGGCCTCCTCCTCGTGCGCGGGCACCACGACCCACATGCGGTTCACGACTTCTCCCAGACCATCGTCATGATGCTGATGCCGCCGCCCAGGCCGACGAACAGCACCCGCTCGCCCGGCGCCAGCTGCGGGAACACGCGGTCCAGCTGCACCCCGATGCTCGCGCTGGCCACGTTGCCGAGCTCCGGCACGGTCACCACCAGCTTGTCGGCGGGCACCCCGGTCAGTTCGGCGAACCGCTCCAGGTAGGGGACCGTCACCTGGTGCACGAGCACCTTCGCGAAGCCGTCCCACGACATCCCCGTACGGTGCAGTGTCCGGTCGATGACGGCTGTGCCCACCTTCTCGAAGACGCCGCGCAGTTCGTGCCCGTCGCCGCGGAAGTAGGTGTACGCGTCCCCGCGCGGGTGCCGCGAACCGCCGCCGGGTATGCCCCCGACCTCCCAGTGCTCCGAGTGGGTCTCGGTGTCCACGTCGAGGATGCCGCCGCGCTCCACCGCCTCGACCACGACGGCCGCGCCGGCGTCGCCGAAGGTGTAGCCGGCGAACCCGTCGCGCAGCTCCGCCGGTCCGGACGGGTCCTTGCGCACCGCCCGGCTGGGGGTCTCGCCGGTGACTACCAGGGCCCGCCGGGCCCGCCCGGCGAGGATCATCGAACGGGCGAGGTCGATGCCGTTCACGAAGCTGTTGCAGGCGTTGGTGACGTCCAGCGCGTGGGCCCGCGAGCCCAGCTCCGCCTGCACGATGTGCGCGGTCGCCGGCTCGACCATGTCCCGGGAGGCGGAGGCGAAGAGCAGCAGGTCGATGTCGAGGGGGGAGAGCGAGGCGGAGTCCAGCGCCCGGCGTGCGGCGCCCACGGCGAGCGTGGAGGCGTACACGCCCTCGCCCGCGACCCGGCGGGAGACGATCCCGGTGGCCTGCGTCAGCAGCCTCGGCGGCAGTGCCAGGCCACTGCGGCGCGCCACCTCCCCCTGAAGGGCCTCGGAGGAGACCACCTCGTCGGGCAGGAAGCTGCCGACGGCGGTCGGCCCGGCGCTGCGGGGCGGGTCACACGGCTCGATGAACATGTCCACACGATGGCAAGGGCGGGTGTGCCGGGGCCTGAGTACGGATGCTCAGGTAGCGGAGGTCCGGTGCGTGGTCCGGATGAGTAGGAACGCGTCGTTCCGGCCAAGTGGCCTGTTCGCGCCGTCTGTTGTGTGCGGGTGGTTCGCCGTACCCTCCCAGCGGCGCGGCAGCGGGCAGGCGGGACGTCGCGGACACGACCTCAGGGCCGTACCGCAGTGCCGTCCGTTCTCCAGGTGTACGGCGCGGTGTCACGCAGGCATCTCCGTCCGGTACCCCGGGACCGCTGTCCTTGGGGCGCCCCTCGACTCCCCCTCCCTCACCCCCCAGAGGTCGTCACCCATGGCAGAACTCGACCGTCGCAGGTTCCTGCAGATAGCCGGCGGTACGGCCGCCATCGCGATGCTGAACGACAGCGTCGCGCGGGCCGCCGCCATCCCGGCGCAGGGCACCACCGGAACCATTCAGGACATCGAGCACATCGTCGTCCTGATGCAGGAGAACCGGTCCTTCGACCACTACTTCGGCGCGATGAAGGGCGTCCGGGGCTTCGGCGACCCGCGGCCGGTGCTCCAGGACAACGGCAAGACGATCTTCCACCAGTCGAACGGCACCAAGGACATCCTGCCCTTCCACCCGCAGGTGGAAGACCTCGGCATGCAGTTCCTGACCGGCCTGGACCACGACTGGGCCGGCGGCCACCGGGCCTACAACAACGGCAAGTACAACAAATGGGTCCCGGCGAAGACCGCCACGACCATGTCGTACATGACGCGGAACGACATCCCGTTCCACTACGCCCTCGCCGACGCCTTCACGGTGTGCGACGCCTACCACTGCTCCTTCATCGGCGCCACGGACCCCAACCGCTACTACATGTGGACCGGCCACACCGGCAACGACGGCACGGGCGGCGGCCCGGTCCTCGGCAACCAGGAAGCCGGCTACGGCTGGAAGACCTACCCCGAGCGCCTGGAGTCCGCGGGGATCTCCTGGAAGGTCTACCAGGACATCGGCGACGGCCTGAACGCCGCCGGCTCCTGGGGCTGGATCAACGACGCCTTCCGCGGCAACTACGGCGACAACTCGCTGCTGTACTTCAACGCCTACCGCAACGCCCAGCCGGGCAGCCCCCTGTACGAGAAGGCCCGCACGGGCACCAACGCCAAGGCGGGCGAGGGCTACTTCGACCGGCTGCGCGCCGACGTGCTGGGCGGCACCCTGCCCCAGGTCTCCTGGATCGCCGCCCCCGAGGCGTTCAGCGAGCACTCCAACTGGCCGACGAACTTCGGCGCCTGGTACATCTCGCAGGTCCTGGACGCGCTGACGGCGAACCCGGCGGTGTGGGCGAAGACCGCCCTGTTCGTCACCTACGACGAGAACGACGGCTTCTTCGACCACGTGGTCCCGCCGTACCCGCCGGCCTCCTCCGCCTGGGGCCTGTCCACGGCCGACGTGTCGAGGGACCTCTACGCGGGCGGCGGCGGATACGCGGCCGGACCGTACGGGCTGGGCCCGCGCGTCCCGATGATCGTGGTCTCCCCGTGGAGCAAGGGCGGCTACGTCTGCTCCGAAACCTTCGACCACACCTCGGTGATCCGCTTCATGGAAAAGCGCTTCGGGGTGCACGAGCCGAACATCTCCCCGTGGCGCCGTGCCGTCTGCGGCGACCTGACCTCGGCCTTCGACTTCACCCGGGCCGACGCCGCACCCGCAGCGCTGCCGTCCACGGCCGCCTACGTCCCGCCGGACAAGGACCGCCACCCCTCCTACCACCCGACGCCGCCGACGACGGGCGCCCTGCCCCCGCAGGAGGCCGGGCCCAAGCCGACCCGCCCGCTCGGCTACGTCCCGTACGTGGACGGCGCCCGCACCGTCTCCACCGGCAAGTTCACCCTCACCTTCGCCTCCGGCCCGACCCTGGGCGCCCACTTCCACAGCACCTCGGGCAACCGCACGGACGGCCCCTGGCCCTACACCGTCGAGGCGGGCAAGACCCTGGTCGACACCTGGTCCACCAGCAGCTCCACCGGCCATCAGATCAACCTGACGGTGTGGGGCCCCAACGGCTTCCTGCGCACCTGGAAGGGCCCGGCGAAGAAGGCCGGCCCGGAGGTCACGGCCCGCCACGTGAGCGCCACCGGCGACCTGGCCCTGACGATGACCAACTCCGGCACGGCCGCGGTCAACCTCACCGTGACCAACTCCTACGGCGGCGCGGCCCAGACCTTCCGGGTCGGGGCCGGCGGCACGGTCACCCACACCGTGACCCTCGCCTCCACGGGCCGCTGGTACGACGTCAGGGTCGTCTCCGACCTCGACACCACCTTCCTGCGGCGCTTCGCCGGGCACGTGGAGACCGGCGCCCCGGGCGTCTCGGACCCGGCGATCAGGACCGCCTGATCCGGTCCTCCGGTGCGCGCAGCAGCCGCCGTTCCAGGACCGCCGGGTCCGCGGGGCGGTGGCTGCGGGCGTCCCGGACCTCGGCGGCCTCCTCGGGATCGGCGATCTCGTAGCCGCGCGGGTGACGGGGGTGCCGGGCCCCGTCGGGCCGGGAGAAGTCCCCCATGACCAGCCGGTCCGTGCGCGGTGTCGGGCTCACGGTGTGATGGGAGGCGCGATGGGCATGACGTACGGCGTCGGTTGTCACCACCTCCGTCACCGAGGGAGAACGCATGGCCATCGCCCACCGCCGGATCGGCACCGGACCCGTCCGCGTCATCGTGCTGCACGACTGGTTCGGTACGTCCGCCAACTGGGGCTCCGTGCTGGACCACCTCGACCCCGAGGAGTTCTCGTACGCCTTCCTCGACTACCGGGGCTACGGCGAACGCAGGGACGTCACCGGCCGCCACACCCTGCCCGAGATCGCCGACGACGTCCTCGCACTCGCCGACCAGCTCGGCTGGGACACCTTCTCCCTGCTCGGCCACTCCATGGGCGGCAAGGCCGCCCAGCAGGTCCTCGTCCGCGCGCCGCAGCGGATCGAGAAGCTCGTCGGGATCAACCCGGTCCCGGCCGCGCCGTACGCGATGGACGACGCCACCCACGCGCTCTTCTTCGGCGCCGCCGAGAACCCCGAGAACCGGCGCGCCATCCTCGACCGCGTCACCGGCAACCGGGCGAGCCGCCGCTGGATCGACGCGATGGTCGCCCACTCCCTGGAGGTCTCCCGGCCGGAGGCCTTCGCCGGCTACCTCGCGAGCTGGCAGTCCCTGGACCTGTCCGCCGCCGTCAAGGGCAACACGGTCCCGGTGCTCGTCCTGGTGGGGGAGTACGACCTCGCGCTCACCGCCGACGTGATGCGCGCCACCTGGCAGGTCTGGTACCCGAACTGCCGGATCCAGACGATCTCCGGCGCCGGGCACTACCCGCCGCACGAGACCCCCGTGGCCTTCGTCACCGAGGTGGAGGCCTTCCTCCGCGCCTGGCGGTGAACGAAAAAACCCCTGGGGCACGAGGAGACCTCGTGCCCCAGGGGAACAGGGTGAGTGACGGGACTTGAACCCGCGGCCACCTGGACCACAACCAGGTGCTCTACCAACTGAGCTACACCCACCACGAAGGGCAGCGGACCGCCCGTTCGATGTGCATGCACAGCATAGCCGATCTGCGGGGTGGTCCTGCGACCCCTTAGCCGGCCGACCGGCTCGCGGCCAGGGTGGCGGCGAGCCTGGCGCTACCCCCTCAGGACCGTCCGGCGGCGTGCGCGACGGCCGCGACGGCGAGGGCCGTGGTGATCGTGTGGGGCCTGGTCCCGTCCCCCCGGAGCTCCGGCTGGAAGAGCGCGGCCAGGAAGAACGCGTGCCCGGGCGGCTCCGCGACGCGCATCCGGCCGTCCTCGTCGTGCCCCGACAGGCGCAGCCCGTGCGCGATGAGGGCCGACAGGTGCCGCGGGGCGGGCCTCGTGGCGTCCGGGGCGCCCCGTCGTCGCAGGGGTGGCGCTCCGTGGACCGCTCAGCTCCGCTCCGCGCCGAGCGCGGCCTCGGCGGGCGAGCCGGGCTCCGCCCGTACGACCCCCTCGTGGCCGCCGGGCGAGCACGCGAGCGGGGTGATCGGCAGGACCGCCGCCCCGGGGTCGCTCTCGGCGTGCGTGACGCCGGCCGGGGTCTCCCGGCGGCCTCGGCCGCGGCGTCTTCGGAGCCGCCCGCGAGCTGGGCTCCACGCAGTCCGCCGTCTCCCCGCACATTGCCGCGCCGGAAGGGGACCTGCGGGCGGAGCCCCTCACCCGGCGGCCTGTCGCACCGACCCCGGCCGGGGTCGGCTCCTGGAGCACGCCGGACCGCTGCTGCCGCGGCCTCGCCGCCGTCGAGCGGGCCGGCGCGCTCAGGGGCCGAGGACCACCGCCGACTCGCCCGGCAGGTGGATCCGCCCGTCCGGGCCGGGGTGCGGGAGCGGCTCCCAGGACGCCAGCACCCGTACCCCGTTGCGGCCCAGGGCGATCGTCACCGGCTCGGCCGAGAGGTTCACGGCCACCCGTACGTCGCCCCGCCGGAAGGTGAGCCAGCGGCGCTCCTCGTCGTGGGCCACCCGGACCGCCGCCAGGTCCGGGTCGCGCAGGTCGGGGTGGGTGCGGCGGAGCGCGACCAGGGTGCGGTACCAGTCCAGCAGGCGGGCGTGGAGAGGCTGTTCGGGCTCCGACCAGTCCAGGCGGGAACGGTCGCGGGTGGCCGGGTCCTGCGGGTCGGGGATCTCCCCGGCCTTCCAGCCGTGCGCCGCGAACTCCCGGCGCCGGCCGGACCGCACCGCCTCCGCGAGCTCCGGATCGGGGTGGTCGGTGAAGTACTGCCACGGAGTGCGCGCGCCCCACTCCTCGCCCATGAACAGCATCGGTACGAAGGGCCCGGTCAGCGCAACCGTAGCCGCGCAGGCCAGGAGTCCGGGGGAGAGGGAGGCCGAGAGACGGTCGCCGAGCGCCCGGTTGCCGATCTGGTCGTGGGTCTGGGTGTAGCCGACGAACCGGTGGGCGGGGGTGCGGTGGTGGTCCACCGGCCGGCCGTGCGTGCGGCCCCGGAAGGACGACCAGGTCCCGTCGTGGAAGAAGACCCGGGTCAGGGTCTTGGCCAGGGCGCCCAGCGGGGCCTCGGCGAAGTCGGCGTAGTACGCCTGGGACTCGCCGGTCAGCGCGCAGTGCAGGGCGTGGTGGAAGTCGTCGTTCCACTGGGCCTGCAGACCCAGGCCCCCGGCGGAGCGCGGCGTGGTGGTGCGCGGGTCGCACCGGTCGGACTCGGCGATCAGGAACAGCGGCCGGCCGCTCTGCGCGGCGAGCCCGTCGACGGCCGCGGACAGCTCCTCCAGGAAGGTCAGCGCCCGCCCGTCCGCCAGCGCGTGCACGGCGTCGAGGCGCAGTCCGTCGATCCCGTAGTCGCGCAGCCAGGCCAGGGCGCTGCCGACGAGGTAGGCGCGCACCTCGTCGGAGCCGGGCGCGTCCAGGTTGACCGCCGAGCCCCACGGGGTGTGGTGGGTGTCGGTGAAGTACGGGCCGAAGGCCGGGAGGTGGTTGCCGGAGGGGCCGAGGTGGTTGTGCACCACGTCGAGGACCACCCCCAGCCCGGCCGCGTGCGCGGCGGCCGTGAACCGGGCCAGGCCGACCGGGCCGCCGTACGGCTCGTGCACCGCCCAGGGCGCGACCCCGTCGTAGCCCCAGCCGTGCCGGCCGGCGAAGGAGCACACCGGCATCAGTTCCACGTGCGTGACGCCGAGGGCGGTGAGGTGGCCGAGCCGGTCCGCGGCCGCGTCGAAGGTGCCCTCGGGGGTGAAGGTGCCGACGTGGAGCTCGTACAGGACCGCGTCCTGGAGCGGGACGCCCGGCGACGGGACGCGCTGCGGGGCGAGGGCCTCGAAGTCGACGACGGCCGACAGTCCGTCGGGTCCGTCCGGCAGCCGCCGGCCGCGCGGGTCGGGCAGCGGGCCGGTCTCCCCGTCCAGGAGGAAGCCGTAGCGGCTGCCGTCGCCTGCGGGGGCCTGCGCGGTCCACCAGCCGTCCCGGTCCGCATCGCGCGCCATGTCGTACGTCGCGTCGTCGAGCCGCAGCGCGACCCGTCCCGTCAGCGGTGCCCACACCTCGAACTGCACGGGCGGTCCCCTCGTCTGTCGGCGGTGTCCAGCAGGCTTATCGTGCCCATCATTCCGGGCGTGGCGGGGGAGTTCTGGACACTCCGCCCCCGACGGGCCGACAATCACCCTGTGACGTCGAGTTTCGAACTTCCTGCCTTCCCCGCGCCGCGGCTGTCGGACGCCGAGCGAGACCGTGCGCTGGGCCAGCTCAGGGAGGGCGCGGCCCTCGGCAAGCTGTCCCACGACACCTTCCTGCGCCGCATGGAACTCGCCCTGGTGGCACGCCGTTCCGAGGACCTCGCGGTCCTGACCGCCGACCTCCAGACCAGGGAGGCCGCCGAAAGCCCGTGGACCCGTCGGCTGTTCGGCTGGGTCGGCCGGGTCTCGGCGGTGTCCGCCGGTGTCCGGCGCGCCTGGACGGCCGAGCGGCTGCCCAAGCTGCTGCTGCCGCACCCGAGCGCGGCGGCCCTGCGGATCGGCCGCGACCCCGGCAACGGGCTGCGGCTCAGCCACGAGACCGTCTCCCGGATGCACGCGGAACTGAGCCTGCGCGACGGGGTGTGGGTGCTCAAGGACCTCGGCTCCACCAACGGGACCGCCGTCAACGGACGCCGGGTGACGGGCTCCGCGGTCGTCCGCGACGGCGACCAGGTCAGCTTCGGGAACATGAGCTTCCGGCTTTCGGCGGGCTGAGCCCGGGCCACGCGCGCACGGCCGGGACCTCCGCCGGCGTCGACGCCGGATACGCGGCCTGCTCGGCCGAGTTCGCCTTGGCGGGACGCGCGGGACCAACTGCAGGGGGACTGCCTCCACCCGGCCGCGGCGGCCCGCGGCCAGGGTCTCGGCGCCGACGCGCGCCCCGGGTCGCACTACGTCCCGCCCGCGGCGCGGCCGGCCGCCACGAGCTTGTCGTAGGCGGCCAGGACGGCACGGGACTGGTGTTCCACCTGGGTGGCCACCGGGATCCAGCGGGCCCCGAACCGCGCCGCGAACTCCTCGCACCACCCGGTGACCAGCCGGTCCAACCCGGGCGCCGCGGGATGCCCCTCGGCGCGCAGGACCCGCAGCAGCATCGCCGCCGCGCGCAGCGACAGCCGCCGCCCGAAGGCGTCGATGCTCGCGATGTACGCCGCCGTGGCCTCCGCGGGGGCGCCGGGACCGGTCCACTCGGCGGTGATCCGCGGGATCAGCGCGAGCGTCCAGTCCACCGCGCGCAGCAGCGGGGCCGGGGCCGGGTCCTCGTACCCGCCCGGGGGTGGCCGGTCCGGGCCCCGGTCCCGGGCGGGGTTCGCGTCCAGGTCCCGGCTCCGGGCCTGCTCCCGGGCCGCTCCGACGAGCGCGGAGTCCGCCGTGAGCCGCCCCGCCAGCATCCGCAAAGCGCCGCGCGGGTCGGGGTGCGGGGCCGGATCGTCCACCAGGTCGGAGGCCCACATGGGGACTTCGACGATCGCGGTGGTGCCGCCGTAGCGGTGGGCGTGGTACCAGGTGCTCAGCCGGGTGTCCTCCGGGTGGAACGCCCCGGCGGCCGCGCTCCCCGGCTCAGGGATCACGAAGATCCCGGGCCCCGGCGAGGGCCAGCCGGCGGCGTCCGAGGCCCCGTTCTCCACCGGGATGCGCAGATCGGCGGCCGATTTGGCGAACGGCTCGGCGAGGCCGGGTATGTCCCGGGTGAGCTGCACCCAGGTGCCGCCGAGATCGGTGGCGTGCAGGGAGACCTGGAGCACGGGCCGCAGCTCGTCGATGAGCGCGGTCAGCGCCAGCGTCTCCGGCGGCAGCCGGTCCGCGGGCAGTAAAGACGGCGCCCACTCGGGCTGTTCGGGCCCGGGCGGCCGGAAGAAGTACCGGTGGTAGTCCAGCAGCGAGTACGGGCGGGGGGTGCGGTGCAGATCCGCACCGTCCGGGTCGGCGCAGAGCAGGAAGTGCCAGGCGCAGCCGGCCCGGGGCGCAGGGTCGCGCAGCAGCCGGCGGGCGAGCGAGAGCGCCGTGGCGCCGCCGACGGGCTCGTTGGCGTGAGCCCCGGCGACGACCAGGACACTGTGGGCGTCCCCGCCGGCCGTGCCCGCCGTGCAGGCCATGCCCGCCGTGCCCGCCGTGCCGATCGCGTCGACCGGGCCGGCTGTCGCCGTCGCGGCGACCGACAGCACCCAGATCGGCTGCCCGGCCCGCGAGGTGCCGGCCTGGCGGAGCCGGACCTCGCCGGGGTGTTCGTCCGCGAGCGCACGGGCGGCCAGCCCGAGTTCCTGCGGTGTGGGGTAGCACATGTCACGGAGGAGAGTCACAAGGGATGCCATGCCCGCCGGGCCCGCCGCCTACTGCTGTACGGGCCCCGCAGTTCCCCGGAGCTGCGGGGAAACCCCTGGCCAAGGCTGCGCCGGCGCCTCCCCGGCCCGCTGGGCTACTGCTGGTGCAGGCCCCGGCCCGCCAGGCTCAGGAAGGCCGCGGCCTTCGCGGAACCCTCGGGGACCCGACCAGCACGGGGCCGGCCGCCTGCGGGCCCTCAGCGGCGGAGCCAGACGCCCACCGGGCTGCCGTCCAGCAGGGCTGTCACCTCGGCTGAACCGCTGAGCGCGGTACGCGGGCCCGGGTCGGCGGACGGGGGCAGGACCGGGGTCCACGTGCCGGGTGGCAGGTCCAGCCGGGTGTCGCGCCAGCCGCCCGCCGCCGCCAGCCGGTGGGACAGCCGGGTGGCCGCCACCAGCAGGCCCGGGGCCCGGGTGAAGGCCACCAGGTGATCCGCGGCCGGACCCCGGGCCGCGACGGGGGCGTAGCCCCGGAACAGTTCCGGCCGGTCCCGGCGCAGCCGCAGCAGCACCGCCGTGAGGGCCAGCTTCTCCTCGGCCGGGCCCTGCGGGGCGGCCCCCGCGTCCAGCCGCGCCAGCACCTCGCGCGGAAAGTGCGCCGGGCGCCGGTTGTCCGGGTCGACCAGCGCCCGGTACTCGGTCTCCGCGCCCTGGTAGACCTCCGGGACGCCCGGCATCGCCAGGTGCAGCAGCGCCATGCCGAGCAGATTGGCGCGGGCCGCCTCCGCGAGGTCCGCCGGGAGGTCGAGCGGGGCCGGGGCGTAGCCGGGGACGCCGGCCTCGTACTCCTCGTCCGGGTCGGTCCAGCGGGTGTGCAGGGCGGCTTCGCGAGCCCCCTTGAGCAGGGCGTCGGCCAGGCGCGGCACCGCCTCGGGGGCCGGGCCGAGCCCGAGCGCGGTCTGCCGGGCCACCCAGGCCAGGTGGGGGTCGCGGGCGGTCTTCTCGCCGGCCGGGGCGTCGGGGGAGGCCATCAGCTCCGGCGCCTGGGACAGCGCCGAGATCCGGGCCCTGACGTCAGCGCTGCGCTTGGTGTCGTGCGTGGACAGCACCGTGCCGCTCCAGGGCCAGTCCCGCGCCAGCGCGGCGCAGTACGCGTGGAACTCCTCGGGCGACACCGCCGGACGCCCGGGCTCCCCGCCCACCTCGGTGGCCGACAGCAGCGGCGTGTACCGGTAGAAGGCCCGGTCCTCAAGGGACTTGGCACGCAGGGCCGCCGAGGTCTGGGCGAAGCGCGCGGCGAAGGCCGGGTCCCGCAGCAGCAGCTCCCGTACGCCGGCCACCGCGGCCGGACCGGCCAGCTCGGACGCCCGCTCCAGCGCCTGCGGCGGCAGCTCCGGCTCGCCCGGATAGGGCCGGTAGACGGGAAACGCGATCAGCAACTCGCGCACAGCACACGCAAGTTCCGCGCCGGCCCGGCGCTCCAGCGCCCCCAGTTCGGCGGCCAGGTCGCCGGTCAGCACCTCCCGCGCGCAGGCCCGGGCCGTCTCCGGCCACTGCGGCAGGCCGGTGGACTCCGCGTACCGGGCAGCCAGTTCGGCGGCGCCCGCCGGATCGGTGAACACTCCGTCGACCCGGTGCAGGGCGTCGTACCCGGTGGTCCCCGCCACCGGCCATCCGGCCGGCAGCCGCTCGTGGCGGGCCAGGATCTTCTCGACCACCACCCAGCAGCCGTCGCCCGCCGCGGCCCGCAGCCGGCCCAGGTACTCCTCCGGGTCGGCGAGGCCGTCCACGTGGTCGATCCGCAGGCCCTGTGCGACACCGTCGCGGACCAGCTCCAGCACCTTCGCGTGGGTGGCCGTGAACACCTCGGGGTCCTCCACCCGGACCCCGATCAGTTCCGAAATGGTGAAGAAACGACGGTAGTTGAGCGCGGCCGGGGTCTCCCGCCACCACACGGGCCGGTACCACTGCGCGGCGAGCAGCTCCGGCAGCGGCAGGCCCGCGGTGCCCTCCCGCAGCGGGAACTCCTGCTCCCCGTGCCGCAGCACTCCGCCGTCGACCCGCAGGTCGCAGGAGTCCACGGGGCCGGGGAGCAGCGGGAGCGCGACCCGCCCGCCGCCCGCCTCCCAGTCGATGTCGAACCAGCGCGCGTACGGCGAGCCGGGCCCGTCCCGCAGAACCTCCCACAGCGGCCGGTTCAGCCGCAGCGGCGCCGGTACCGCCATGTGGTTGGGCACGATGTCGAGGACCAGGCCGAGACCGTGGGCGCGGGCCGCCCCGGCCAGGGCCCGCAGGCCGGCCTCGCCGCCCAGCTCGGCCCGTACGCGGGAGTGGTCGGTGACGTCGTACCCGTGGGTCGATCCGGGCGCCGCCTCCAGGACGGGGGAGAGGTGCAGGTGCGACACGCCGAGCGAGGCGAGGTACGGCACGGCCGCCTCGGCCGCCGCGAAGGGGAATTCCGGGCGCAGTTGGAGACGGTAGGTCGACGCCGGAGTGACAGGACTCGGAACATCAGATTCCGATGCGGGGGTCGGGCGCGGCTGGCTCATGAGAACGTACGTACCCAACCTGCCGGATTCCGTGCCATGACCCCATGCATCCGAGTGACTGCGCCCGGTTAGTGTCGATCAAGTGGTTGAACCGTCGCCGTGGGGGCGGCCGCGCTCTGCCTGGCCCTGGCCTTCGTCACCCGCGTGCCCGCCGCCCGTACGCCCGCGGAGCCGGACCGGGCCGCGGGGCCGGACCTGGCCGCCGAGCCGGAGCCGGGCCGACGGCCGGCCCAGGGCCCCGCCTACGCCGGCCGCTGAAGCACCACCAGGCACCGCCCCGTCAGCGCCACCCGGTCGCCGGCCGCGTACTGCGGCCCGGTGCCGGGCGGCAGGACGTCCGCCCGGGAGGTGTCCACCACCAGCCGCCACTGTGCGCCGTGCCCTGGCGGAACGGTGAAGTCCTGCGGCTCCGCCCCCGCGTTGAACATCAGCAGGAACGAATCGTCGGTGATCCGCTCCCCGCGGCTGCCCGGCTCGGAGATCGCCTCCCCGTTGAGGAACACCGTCAGCGCCCGCGCGTGCTGCGCCTGCCAGTCCCGCGCCCGCATCTCCTCGCCGTGCGGGGTGAACCAGGCGATGTCGGAGAGCTCGTCGTGCGTCCCCTCCACCGGCCGTCCGTGGAAGAAGCGGCGCCGCCGGAACACCGGGTGGTCGCGCCGCAGCCACACCATCCGCCGCGTGAACTCCAGCAGCGACGGCGCCGGCTTGCCGGGCTCCGGCCAGGCGACCCACGACAGTTCGTTGTCCTGGCAGTAGGCGTTGTTGTTGCCGCCCTGCGTGCGGCCGAACTCGTCGCCGTGGCTGAGCATCGGCACGCCCTGGGACAGCAGGAGCGTGGCCGTGAAGTTGCGCATCTGCCGCTCGCGCAGCGCAAGGATCTCCGGATCCTCCGTCGGGCCCTCCACCCCGCAGTTCCAGGACCGGTTGTGGCTCTCGCCGTCCCGGTTGCCCTCCCGGTTGGCCTCGTTGTGCTTCTCGTTGTACGAGACGAGGTCGTTCAGGGTGAACCCGTCGTGGCAGGTGGTGAAGTTGATGGACGCCAGCGGGCGCCGCCCGTCGTCCTGGTAGAGGTCCGAGGAGCCGGTCAGCCGCCCCGCGAACTCCGCGAGCGTCCGCGGCTGCCCGCGCCACAAGTCCCGTACGGTGTCACGGTACTTGCCGTTCCACTCCGTCCACAGCGGCGGGAAGTTGCCCACCTGGTAGCCGCCCTCGCCCAGGTCCCACGGCTCCGCGATCAGCTTCACCTGGCTGACCACCGGGTCCTGCTGCACCAGGTCGAAGAACGACGACAGCCGGTCCACCTCGTGGAACTGCCGGGCCAGCGTCGCCGCGAGATCGAAGCGGAAGCCGTCCACGTGCATCTCGGTGACCCAGTAGCGCAGCGAGTCCATGATCAGCTGGAGCACGTGCGGGGAGCGCATCAGGAGGGAGTTCCCGGTGCCCGTGGTGTCCATGTAGTGCCGCGGATCGTCCGACAGCCGGTAGTACGAGGCGTTGTCCAGCCCCCGGAAGGACAGCGTCGGCCCGAGGTGGTTGCCTTCGGCGGTGTGGTTGTAGACGACGTCGAGGATCACCTCGATCCCCGCCTCGTGCAGGGCCCGCACGGCCGACTTGAACTCCAGCACCTGCTGGCCGCGGTCCCCCGAGGCGTAGCCGTTGTGCGGGGCGAAGAAGCCGATCGTGTTGTAGCCCCAGTAGTTGCTCAGCCCGTCGTTGACCAGCCGGTGGTCGTTGACGAACTGGTGCACCGGCATCAGCTCCAGCGCCGTGACCCCGAGCTTGGCGAGGTGGCCGATGACCGCCGGGTGCGCGAGCGCCCCGTACGTACCGCGCAGCTCCTCGGGCAGCTCCGGATGGCGCATGGTCAGGCCCTTGACGTGCGCCTCGTACAGCACGGTGTGGTGGTACTCGTGGCGCGGCGGCCGGTCGTTGGCCCAGTCGAAGTACGGGTTCACCACCACCGAGCTCATGGTGTGCGGGGCGGAGTCCAGGTCGTTGCGGGAGTCGGGGCGGCCGAAGTGGTAGCCGTACACCGCCTCGTTCCAGTTCACACTGCCGCTGATGGCCCGTGCGTACGGGTCCAGCAGGAGCTTCGCCGCGTTGCAGCGGCGGCCGCGCTCCGGTTCGTAGGGGCCGTGCACGCGGAAGCCGTAGCGCTGACCCGGCATGATGCCGGGCAGGTACGCGTGGCGGACGAAGGCGTCCGTCTCCCGCAGCTCGACGGCGGTCTCGGACCCGTCGTCGTGGAGGAGGCACAGCTCGATGCGCCGGGCGGCCTCGGAGTAGACGGCGAAATTGGTGCCGGCACCGTCGTAGGTGGCGCCGAGGGGATACGCCTGTCCTGGCCAGACCTGCATAGACAACGACTCTTCCCTGGTGTCGAAGACGTCCCGGATGATCCGGCTTGGACCGCGTCACTGCCAGATCTTCCCCGAAAGAGGGGCCGCAAGCGCGGACTTGGGAGTGCTCCTACCGGGTGACCCGCGGACCCGACAGTCAGGTCAGCGGACTGTCCGCGCATCGGATAATGGGTCAATGGACGGTCCGTGTGCGGGCCATCGGGCTGCACCGGGCCGCGCGCGCGGGATACCCTTCCGTGATCACTGGAGACGGGCGTCCAGACGCAGAAGGCGGTGCACGGGTGAGCTCGGGAGGTCTGGAGCTGCCCCCTGGTGACAGCAGTCACGAGGGTGGCCCGGCGGACGCCCCAGGTGGTGTCCCCGGCGGGGCGCCGACGGGGATCCCGGCAGGGGCGGTCTCCCTGGCGGGCGGGCCGGCGGAGGCCGGGAGCGCCCGGGCCGGCGCCGAACTGGACTGGGGCGCGGACGCCTGGAGCGAGGTCCGTACACGGGCGCAGCGGGCGGGCCGGGCGTACATCTGGCTCAACCTGATCGAACAGCGGCTGCGGTCGGTGGTCGGCGCGGTGCTGCGGCCGATCTACGAGCCGGTGCACGGCGGGGACGACTGGGTCGTCGCGGCCGCCGGTCCCGCCGGGCAGGAGTGGGTGCAGCGGGCCGTCGCCGTGCGCGAGGTCAGCCGGCGCAAGGGCTACCTCCTCGACTCCGCCGACGACAACGTGCTCAGCTTCCTGACCCTGCCGCAGCTGCGGGAACTGATGGTCCAGCACTGGCCCTGCTTCGAGCCGTACTTCGACGACCGCCGCGAGATCGAGGTGGCCCTGGACGAGCTGGAGGTCACCCGCAACGTCGTCTCCCGCAACCGGGCCCTGTCGCGGCCCGTGCTGGAGCAGGCGGAGCGGGCCTCGGCGCGGCTGCTGGAGGTACTGGGCGGGGGCTCGGGCAGCCCGGCCGCGGACCGGCTGCCGATCGACGCCGTCGAGGACCTGGTGGGCGACCGGTACGCGGACGTCGTCTCCGTCCACCCGGACCGGGTGCGGCTCCAGCGCAACCTGCCGGCGGAGGACCTCTTCGGGGGTGCGCGACGGCTCGACGCCATCGGGATAGGCCTCAACCTGCTGGTGCAGAACTTCTCGGGGCGAAGACTCGTCCGGCTGACGGAGGCGGGCTGCCGGGTGCGGCTGCTGTTCCTGAACCCGGCGAGCAGCGCGGTCAAACGGCGCGAGCGGGAGCTGGGGCTGCGCAAGGGGGAGCTGAGCCGCTCGGTGGAGATGAACATCCTGCACGTGCGGCGGGTCCGGGCGGGGCTGCGGGACCCCTCGCGCTTCGAGATCCACGTCTTCGACGAGACGCCGCGCTTCACCGCCTATCTGGTCGAGGGGCAGTCGTCGGGCATAGCGGTGGTCCAGTCGTACCTGCGGCGGGCGCGGGGCATGGAATCGCCGGTGCTGGTGCTGCGGGGCGGCGGCCGGGGGGTGCCCAAGGACGCGGACCACGGGCTGTTCGCGACGTACCAGGAGGAGTTCGAGTCGATGTGGGAGGACTCCCGCCCGGTGTCGTGAGCGCCGTGACCGCTGCCGCAGGGGCCCGTCGTCGGGCTTGTCAGTGGCCCGTGGCAGGCTGAAACCCGTTGACCGAAGGTGTACGGGGGAGGGACACGGGGTGGAGGACCAGCGCGGTACGGGGGGCTGGCACGGCCGGGTGCTGATCGGGTTCGACCTGGAGACGACCGGCACGGAGCCGGGCGAGTCGAGGATCGTGACGGCGGCGGTGGTCGAGGTGCGCGGCGGTGCGGTGCACGAGCGGCGCGGCTGGCTCGCGGATCCGGGGATACCGATCCCGGAGGGCGCCTCGGCCATCCACGGGATCAGCACCGAGCGGGCGGTCGCGGAGGGCCGCCCGGTGCGGGAGGTCGCCGACGAGGTCGCGGAGGCGCTGGTCGCGCACTGGCGTACGGGAGCGGTGGTCGTCGCGTACAACGCGGCCTTCGACCTCACCCTGCTGAGCGCCGAACTGGCCCGGCACGGGCTGCCTTCGCTGGCCGACCGGCTGGGCGGCGAGGAGACCGGTCCGGTGGTGGACCCGCTGACCATCGACCGGGCCGTGGACCGCTTCCGACGCGGCAAGCGGACCCTGGAGGCGGTGTGCGGGGTGTACGGGGTCACGCTGGAGGAGGCGCACGACGCCGGCGCGGACGCGCTGGCCGCGGTCCATGTGGCCCGCGCGATAGCCGAACGGCATCCGCAGGTGGCCGAGCTGACCCCGGCCGACCTGCACGCCCGCCAGGGCAGCTGGCACGCCCGCTGGGCCCGGGACTTCCAGTCCTACCTCCGCCGCCAGGGCACTCCGGACGCGGTGATCGACACGGCCTGGCCCCTGCGCACCCTGATCCCGGCCTGAGGGCGGCCCGCCCGAAGGGCCGGGCGTCCCTCCGAAGGCGCGGCAGCGGCGGTAGTGCTGTGACCGCCGAGGTTCACCGGGTCGCGGCGCCCGGCACGGCGCCTCGCCGCGTTGTCGGACCACGCATGTACGGCCGGTACGAGCCGTGGCCCTCCGCCTTGCGAGGCGCCGCACCGTGCACCGCGACCAGTCTTCTAGCGGGCGAGGAACGGAGTGAGTGCCGCTGTGAGTTCGGTGGGGGCGTCCAGTGCGATGAGGTGGGCGGCCGTCGGGAACTCGACCAGGGCGGCGCCCGGGATCTCGGCGGCGTAGCGCCTGGCGATGTCCTGGAAGTCGGCGACGTCGAGCGTGCCGATCCCGACCAGGGTGGGGGCCGAGATGCCGGACAGGTCGCCCCGCGCGACACCCTGCGAGTGCTCGCCGACGACGTCCTGGTTCACCAGCGACGTGCGGATCGGGTCACGGAGCCGGTCGGCCAGTCCGGTGGCGACGTCGTCCCACGTACGGGCCGGCCCGCGCACCCACATGTCGAGGTTCGTGGCGACGGCGGCGTCCAGGTCGCCCGCGGCCAGGGCCGCGGTCTCCGCCTCGTCGTACGCGATCATCTCGGCGCCCCAGCCGTACCCCGGCCACGGCGCGGCCAGCAGCGCGAGGGAGTGCACCCGGTCCGGATGGGTGAGGGTGAAGTCCACGGCCACGCGGCCACCCCAGGACGCACCGACGAGCCGGACGCGCTCGTGGCCGAGGTGGTCCAGGAGCCGGCGCAGATCGCCGGCCTCGGTGAAGGGACCGCTCGGCGGAGCGGACTGTCCGAAGCCGCGCAGGTCGTAGCGGATGACGGTGTACCGCTCCGCGAGGGCGGGCACGACCGCGTCCCACATGCGGTGGTCGGCGATGCCGGCGTGCACGAGCACGACGGGCGGCCCGTCGCCGGTGACGACGTAGGAAAGGTGCCCGTGGTCGTCGGGGAGTGTGATCATCCGGAAATGTTCGCAGGTCGCCCCCCTGCTCACCACCCCCAGGGGCCGGGGGTGCGGGCAGTGGGCAGCTCCTGCAGGAGTGCCGCGATGAGGCCGGGCCGGCCCACGAACGGGGAGTGCCCCGTCTGCCACTCGCGAACGTCGGGGCAGCGTGAGGCCATCCTGCGTTGGAGGACCGGGTCGATGGCCCGGTCCTGCGCACAGATGACGTAGGTGGAGGGAACGTGCTTCCAGCTCTGGCGCTCGGGGACCCCTCGTCCGCAGCCGGGGGCTTGCGCACGCAGGAGGCCGACCGCACGGGCGGCGAGGGGTTCGGGGCAGTCACCGTAGAGGACGTCGACGGCGCGGCCGGGGTGCATGCGGGTCGAGCCGTCGGGCTCGGACTCGATGGCGTTCCGGAGCTGCCGGGACGCACCGCCCAGGCCGGCCGCGCTTTCGCCCGCGTCCGGCACGAAGGCCGCCAGATAGACCAGGTGCCCCGCTCCACGCACGCCTGTGATCACCGATCCGCCGTAGGAGTGGCCGAGCACGAGCGGGGGCTCCGCCAGCGCATCCACGGCGGCCTGGACGGCAGCCGTGTCCGCGGACAGTGAGCCCCGGTGGAGCTCGGGAACGACAACCTCGGTTCCCGCTGTCCGTAGCAGTTCCGCCAGCCCGTCGAAGTGCTCGGGACGGTGATACAGACCATGGACGAGCACCACAGCGGCCAACTCGCCCGCCTCCTCGGATCGACAACAGGCCGGTGGGCCGCTCCTTCTCCCGCGCTGGAACTCCAGACAGTACCTAGAACGAATGCCACCGCGTGTGCGGGTCGCCGCTTCGGAGGGAGGCTACGCGGCGGTGGAACTCGGTGCGTGCCGAGGGGTTGGCGGGTGCGTGTTGGGCCACCCAGGCACAGCTGGCCGTTTCGCGGGCGCCGCGCAGGACCGCGCAGCCCTCCCAGTCGCGGACGTCCCAGCCGTACGCCGCCGTGAACGCCTCGTACTCCCCGGCGGGCATGCCGTACCGGTCGCGGGACAGGGCCATCACCACCAGGTCGTGCTCGCGCAGGTCGGCCGATACGGTCTCCAGGTCGACCAGGACCGGGCCGTCCGGGCCCACGTGGACGTTGCGGGGCAGGGCGTCGCCGTGGACCGGGCCCGGCGGCAGGTGCGGGGTCAGGGCCGCGACCTCGTCCGCGAAGGCGTCCCGGCGGGAGCGCAGGTACGCCGCGTCGGCCGGGTCCACGGAGTCCCCCGCCAGCCGCAGCCAGCGCTCGACCCCGCCCAGCAGATCCCGCGGCGGCAGGGCGAACGGCGGTTCGGGCAGGGCGTGGACGGCCCGCAGCAGCACCGCCAGGTCCTCGGGCCCGGCGGGCCGCACCGCCTCCGGGAGCCGGTGCCACAGGGTCAGCGGATGCCCGCCTACCAGCCGCGCCTTCGGCTCGGCCGCGCGGACGGCGGGGACGCCGGACGCGGCGAACCAGTCGGCCACCGCCAGTTCGCGTTCGGCCCGCTCCAGCAGTGCGGCCTCCCGGCCCACCTTGACCACGAGGCCGCCGACGGCGAACACGGCGTTCTCGCCGAGCGCGAGCAGCGCGGGCTCCGTGTCCCCGGCCCCCACCCCCGACCCGGCCGCCACCCCGGCCCCCGCCCCGGTGAGGCCCGCCGCCCTCAGTACGTCCCTCGCCCGCGCTTCGTCCATGCCGCTGTTCTACCAGTCAGAGGGGGTCGCCGAGCGGGCCGTACCGCGCCTGAAGGTTCTTCGCCCAGTGGGCGGCGAAGTCGGGCCGGGTGCCGTCGGCGTCGGTGAACCCGTACTCCTGGTAGAGACCCCAAGTGGCCACGGCCCGGCCGGTCTTGAACATGATCTGCGGGTCGGCGGCCAGCGCCGCGACCGCCCGGCCCAGGTACGCGGGGGATTCGGAGTGGGCGAAGTCCGGGTCCTGCGCCACGCCGTCGCGCCAGTCGGCCTCGGTGACGCCGAAGTGGTCGAGCACGGCCTCCGAGCGCAGGAACCCGGGCGTGATCGCCACGGCGGCGACACCGTGCGGCCTGAGCTCGGCGGACTGCGCGAAGGCGAGGCGGATCACCGCCGACTTCGCCAGGTCGTAGAAGAACGAGCCGCGGTAGCGGGCGGTGTTGCCGTCGGTGACCTCGACCACCAGGCCGCTTCCGCGGGCGACCATGAGCGGCAGTGCGAACCGGCTCGTGGTCACGTGGGTCTCCACGGCCTGCCGCAGCAGCCGCAGACCGGTCTCCAAGTCCTGCTCCCACAAAGGGTGTTCCCAGTCGGTCAGCGGATCCCCGCCCCACACCGAGTTGACCAGGACGTCGAGCCGCCCGTCCTGTTCGGCGGCGATCCGCTCGACGAGTGCCCGGACCTCCTCGGGGCGCCTGTGGTCGGTGCGGACGGGGACACCCACCCCGCCCGCGGCCGTGACCCGCTCCGCCGTGTCCTCGATCGTCTCCGGGCGGTCCATGTCCGAGCGGTCGGCGCCGCTGCTGCGCCCGGTCACGTACACCGTCGCGCCGGCGGAGCCGAGCTCGACGGCGATGCCCCGTCCGCCGCCGCGCGTGCCGCCGGCGACCAGGGCCACCTTTCCGGCCAGGGGCCTGCCGGCCGGCGGGCGCGTGTCGGTCGTCATCGTTCCTCCGGTGCGTGGTGGCGCCGTGGCGGGTTCCGCGGCGGAAGATGGGGGAGCAGTACGGCGTCGAGCTCCTGCCGCAGCCGCTGCGCGAGGGTGCCTCGGCGATCGACGGCCCAGGTCAGGCCCGCACCGGCGGTGACCGCCTGCACGGTGCCGGCCAGCGCCGCGACATCGGCCCCGGCGCGGAGCTCGCCCGCGTCGACGGCCTCCGCCAGCAGTGCCTCGATCGCCCGTCGCTGGGCCCGGTGCACCGCCAGGGCGCGCTCGTACAGTTGCGGATCGGTGAGGTCCGTGCACAGGAAGGCCAGGTGGTGGGCGAAGCTCTCCGGCGTGTCCATCCCGGCCAGGTTCTGTGCGGTCAGCGCCGCCAGCGCTTCGAGCGCGGACGTCCCCGCGTCCCGTACGCGCCCGGCCGCCTCGTCCGCGTCCCTCGCGGACCGGTCGGCCAGCGCCAGGAGCAGACCGCGTTTGGAGCCGAAGCGCTGCACCAGCGTGCCGGGCACCAGGCCCACCTCCCGCGCCACGGCGGCCAGGGTGAGCCCCGTGGGTCCCACCCGGCCCATGACCTGCGCGGTCGCGCGCAGGATCACCTCGTCCTCGATCCCCCGGGGGCGTCCCACCGCCGCCCACCTCCCCCAGTTAATGAATGCCTGTTCATTTATTGATACGCCGAACCTCTCCCCGAGGCAAGGCCCGTCGCCTGAGATCCGGCGGGTGGTGGCTTCCCACCGGCGGCCCGATGCTGGAGGAGTGGGCGCCGAACGCGACGGACGCTGGGGCCGTGGCCCGGGGACGGTGGCGCGGCGCGCGATCCGCACCACCCTCGCCGCATGCGGCAGCTTCTACCTGTTCCTCTACGGGCTGGACCAGCCCGTGGCGGCCACCTACGCCCTCTTCGGCGTCGTGTCGATGGCCGCGCTCTCCCACATCCCCGGGACCGGCCGCCAGCGGGCGGCGGTCATGGCCAGGACCACGCCCGCGGGCTGGCTGCTGGTGACCGCCGGCACCTTCCTCGCGGTACGGACCTGGAGCGCCGTGGCGGGCATGCTGCTGATCGGCTTCGTGCTCGCCTTCGTGGCGGCGGCCGGCCCCCGCGCGGCAGGCGCGACCCCCGGGCTGCAACTGCTGTACATCCTGCCCAGCTTCCCGCCCTACGCCCCGGACACCCTCGGCCAGCGGCTCATCGGGCTCACCTTCGGACTCGTCCTGCTGGTCCTCGCCGAGCTCTACGTACTGCCCGAACCGCGCGGCCCCACCTACCGGCAACTGGCCGCCGACGCCGCGGTGGTCGCCGCGCGCTGCGCGGACGAGCTGGGCCGGGCGCCGTACACGCTGTCCCCCGGGACCGTGGCGGACGTCCGCGCGGCCGGCGAGTCACTGCGCCCCCTGCGGGTCGACGAGGCCGACCGCCCGGCGGGGCCGGGTCTGCGCGACCGGGCCCTGGCCCACGCGGGCCTGTCCGTCCGTACGCTCCTCGGCCGTATGCAGCACCTGCCGCCCCCGCCGCCGGGCAAGGTCCCGCTCAGGCCCGGGGCGGATCTGCTGGCCGCGGTCGGGCGGGCCGCCACCGAGACGGCCGCGCTCCTGTCCGGCACCGGCCGCGCGAACGACGAGGCGCTGACGCTGCGGAGGCTGCGCGACGAGGCCGCCGACCGCGCCGAGCACGAGGAGCAGGGCCTGACCGCCGCCCGCGGCCGGCGCCGGGCCGCGCTGCTGGAGGCCGCGGACGCCGGGGTGGCCTTCACCGTGGCATCGGACCTGGCGGTACACGGCCGACACGCTCGTATACCCGGCTCCGGCTCGGGCTCCGGCCCCGTCGCAGCCGTGGACGCCGTCCGCTTCTGGTACGCGGGCCGCGGCGCCCCCTTGTTGTGGTGGCACCGGCTGGAGGCCCATGCCGGGCCCCGGTCAGTGTACTTCCAGAACGCCGTCCGGATCGCCCTCGCACTCGGCGCCGCACGGACCGTCGCGGGCGTGGAGTCGCTCCCGCACGGCTTCTGGGCGATGCTGGCCGTCCTCAGCCTGACCCGTACCACGGCCGCCCAGACCAAGGCGACGGTACGCCTGGCGCTCGCGGGCACGCTGCTCGGGGCGCTCCTGGCCGCGGGCGTCCTGGCCCTGGTGGGCGGGCGGACCGCCGTCTACGCCGTCGTCCTGCCGTTCGTCATGCTCGTCGCCTTCCGTGTCGGGCCGGTCCGGGGCGTGGGCTGGGCGCAGGGGATGTTCACCCTCGTCGTGTCCTTCGTCTTCGCGCAACTGGCGCCCGTGACCTGGCGGCTGGCCGAGGTCAGGTTGGTGGACGTGATCGTCGGCAGCATGATCGGCGTCGTCTTCGGGCTGCTCGCGTGGCCCCGGGGGGCCCAGGCCGAACTGCACCGGGCCGTCGCCGAGCTCCTGGAGCGGGAGGCCGAGACGGTCGAGCGCACCACGGCCGCCGTGGCGGCGGGTGTTCCGGGGACCGTTCCCGACGACCGGGCGCTCCAGCGCGCGCTGGCCCTGGCGGAGAGCGCGTACGCACAGCGCCAGAGCGAGCCGCGGGCGCCCGCGCAGGGTGCTCCGGACTGGCAGGCCGCCATGATGACGGGCCATCACGTGCTGTGGGGCTCGCGGCGGCTGCTGGCCCGTTCCGGACCCGTACTCGACCCCGCGCACCGAGACCGCCTGGGCGGCCGCACGGTCGAACTCGTCGCGGCGATGTGCGGGGCGGCGCGCCGAGCGGAAGCGGAACCGGCCACGGGCGCGCCGGGATCCCCCGCGCCCGGTGCAGGCCGACCGGCAGGGCCACCGCCGACGGCGGCGGCGGATGCCCGCGAGCAGGAGACCTCCGGGCCGGGCGCGGACGTGTGGGCCGACCGGGGCGTCGGCGGAGCGGCCCCCGCCGAGACCCCGCCCGGGCCCGGCACGGCCGTCGCGGCCGACGGCGAAGGGGGCGGGGCGTATCCCGATACACCCGAGAGCGTGGCCCCGTCGCGGTACTTCGGCGCGCTCGCCTGGCTCGAATCGCTCACCGTCGACGTCGACCGCGTGCTGGCTCCGCGGCGCGAGCAGCCGCGAAACTAGTTGCACGAGACGTATCGTCTCGCTATGGTCGGATCATGACCTCAGCCAAGCCCGCCCACATCGCCATGTTCTCCATCGCCGCCCACGGCCACGTGAACCCGAGCATCGAGGTGATCCGTGAGCTCGTGGCCCGCGGCCACCGCGTCAGCTACGCCATCCCCGCCTCCTTCGCCGAGAAGGTCGCGGAGACCGGCGCCACCCCCGTCGTCTACGCCTCCACCCTCCCCACCGACGACGAGCCGGAGGCCTGGGGCACCGAACTCATCGACAACCTGGAGCCCTTCCTGGACGACGCCGTCCAGGCCCTCCCGCAGCTCGCCGCTGCCTTCGAAGGCGACGAACCGGACCTCGTCCTCCACGACATCGCCTCCTACCCGGCGCCCGTCCTCGCCCACCGCTGGGGCGTCCCCGCCGTCTCCCTCTCCCCGAACCTCGTCGCCTGGGAGGGGTACGAACAGGAGGTGGCCGAGCCGATGTTCGCCGAACTGAAGGCCTCCGAGCGCGGGCAGGCGTACTACGCGAAGTTCGCCGCCTGGCTCACCGAGAACGGCCTCGGCGACCAGGTCGACCGCTTCCAGAGCCGCCCGCGCCGCAGCCTCGTCCTGATCCCCAGGGTCCTCCAGCCCCACGCCGACCGCGTCGACGAGACCGTGTACACCTTCGTCGGCGCCTGCCAGGGCGACCGCAGCGCCACCCAGGGCACCTGGAGCCGGCCCCCGGCCGCCGAGGGCAAGAAGGTCGTGCTCGTCTCGCTCGGCTCGGCCTTCACCAAGCAGCCCGCCTTCTACCGCGCCTGCATGGACGCCTTCGCCGACCTGCCGGACTGGTACGTCGTCCTGCAGATCGGCAAGTTCACCGACGAGGCGGACCTCGGCGAGGTCCCCGCCAACGCCGAGGTCCACCGCTGGGTTCCCCAGCTGGACATCCTGCGCCAGGCCGACGTCTTCATCACCCACGCCGGTGCCGGCGGCAGCCAGGAAGGGCTCGCCACCGCCACGCCTATGGTCGCCGTCCCCCAGGCCGTCGACCAGTTCGGCAACGCCGACATGCTGGCCTCCCTCGGCGTGGCCCGGCACGTCCCGATGGCCGACGCCGACGCCGCCACCCTGCGCGAGGCGGTCCTCTCCCTCACCGCCGACCCCGCCGTCGCCGTCCGAGCCGAGGAGATCCGGACCCGGATGGCCGCCGAGGGCGGCACCCGCCAGGCCGCCGACCTCATCGAGGCCGAACTGTCCTAGACATGGCCAGGCCGTGTCTTTCGGATCAGGCCGGATCAGCCCGCGGGGTCCGGCGCCGTGGATCGCAAGGCCGAGGAGGGAGTCGACGCGGAGCGTCGGCGACTGAGGAGAACGCGGCGAGGCGGGGTGCCGGACCCCGCGGGCCCGGCCCGATCCGAGAGACACGGCCTAAGGTGCCCCCATGACGAGGAAGTACGCGGCGCTGCTGCGCGGGATCAATGTCGGCGGCAGCAAGAAGGTCCCGATGGCGGAGCTCCGCTCCCTGCTGGAAGGGCTCGGGCACGGCGACGTGCGGACGTACCTGCAGAGCGGCAACGCCGTCTTCAGCAGCGCGAAGACCGACCCGGCGGCGCTCGCCCGGGAGTTGGAGGCCGCCATCGAGGCCCACTTCGGCTTCCGGGTCGCGTGCCTGGTGGTGGACGGTACGTACCTGCGCGCCGTCGCGGAGGCGTGCCCCTTCCCGGCCGCCGAGCTGGAGGGCAGGCAGCTCCACGCCACCTTCTTCTCCGAGCAGCCCGGCGTGGAGCGCTTCGCCGCGCTCGACGGGGACGCGTTCCTCCCCGAGGAGTACCGGCTCGGCGACCGCGTCGTCTACCTCTACACCCCCGACGGCCTGGGCCGCTCCAAACTGGCCGAGGCCCTCGCCAGACCCGCCGTCGTCAAGGGCATCGACGTCACCACCCGCAACTGGAACACCGTCGCCAAGCTCGTGGAACTGACCGCCCCCTGACCGCCCCGATCCTCTTCTGACCGCCTATTCCGGCACCGGCGTGGCCTGGTGGTAGTACATCCGCCATCCGGACCCGTCGTCCGCCTTCCGCCAGATCGAACTCCGGCGCGCCCGCCGCCCGTCGATCACCGTCTCGTACGTGAGGTGCACGACCCCCGGGGCCAGTTCGACGCCGGTCAGGCCGGCCGGCTCGTACCGCGGACCGTCCTCGGCGCCGCCCTCCAGCTCCGGCAGCGCCGCGAGCATCGCCCGCCGGTCCCACCTGCGGCCCGAGGCGCCCACCTCGACGAACTCCGGATCGAGGAGCCCGTCCGTCAAGGCCCTCGACGTCCGCACGGCCGGGCTCATCAACCGCAACTCGCGCGTCACCGCCTCGGCCACGCCCTCTCCGCTCCCGGAGCTGTCCACACCCATGTGATCATCCTGGCCCAGGGGCGCACGGCACCGGCGACCGGCCCCGGGGGCGACGGGACCGGCGGGGTGTGCCAGGCTCATCGGCATGCGGTACATCATCATCGGCGCGGGCGCCGTGGGCGCCACCATCGGCGGACGGCTCGCGGAGGCGGGCAGCGAGGTCGTCCTCGCCGCGCGCGGCGCGCACGCGGAGGCCCTGCGGGCCGAGGGGCTGCGGCTCACCACGGCGGACGGCCCCCGCGTACACCGGCTCAGCGTGGTCACCGGACCGGACGAGATGGGTGAACTGCGCCCGGACGATGTGCTGTTGCTGACCGTGAAGACCCAGGACGCCATCGCGGCGCTCGACGCGTGGGGCGACGCGGAGGTCGCGGGCGGCGGCACGGCCGCACAGCGGCTCCCGGTGCTCTGCGCGCAGAACGGCGTGGAGAGCGAGCGACTGGCGCTACGGCGCTTCGCGCGCGTGTACGGGGTGTGCGTCTGGCTGCCCGCCACCTTCCTGGAGCCGGGCGTCGTCTCCGCGCTGTGTGCCCCGCTGACCGGCATCCTGCACCTGGGTCGGGCCGCGGGCGGTACGGACGGGCTCGCCCGGAGCGTCTCGGCGGACCTCGCCAAGGCCGGCTTCGAGGCCCCGGTGGTCGAGGACGTCATGCGGTGGAAGTACGCGAAGCTCCTGGGGAACCTCGGCAACGCGATCCAGGCGACGACCGGCCCGGAGCCCGACCCGGCGAAGGCGGCGCTGCTGGCGCGGGCCGCCCGCGAGGCGAAGGCCGCCTTCGGGGCGGCCGGCATCGCCTACGCCTCGGACGCCGAGCAGGCGCAGGCCCGCGACGGAAAGGTCGACCAGCCGCCGGGCGTACGGGGCGGCTCCTCCTGGCAGAGCCTGGCGCGCGGGACGGGCTCGGTGGAGGCCGACTACCTCAACGGGGAGATCTCGCTGCTGGGCCGGCTGCACGGGGTGCCCACCCCGGTCAACGACGTCCTGCGGCACGCGGTGAACATCTTCGCGCGGGAGGGCCTGCCCCCGGGCGCGATGTCCATCGCGGACCTGACCGCCCTGGCCGACGAGGCCGCGGCCCGCGCCGGCGCGTAGCGGGCACGGGCTTCAGGCCGTCAGGGCCGGGAGGCGGGCGGGCGCCGCGGCGGCCGCGTCGTAGCGGCGCAGCAGCAGGAGGGCCAGTTCCGGGGCGGCGCCCAGGACGTCGGCCACCACGTCGGCGCCCGCGGCCACGCCACCGGCCGCGATGCGGTCCGGGAGCCGGCCGGGGGCGATGACGTACGGGGCCACCGCCACCCGGGCGAAGCCCTCGGCCCGCAGGGCCCGTACGGCGTCCTCCGTACGGGGGAGAGCAGCGGAGGCGAACGCAGGCCGCACGGCGCACCAACCGGTGTGCCGCCACTCCCGCGCGATTTCAGCGATCACTGCGATCGCCTCCGGGTCCGTGGAACCGGCGGACGCGAGCACCACCGCGGTGGTGGCGCGGTCCGCCGGGGTGAGGCCGGCTTCGGACAGCCGGCGTTCGAGCGCGTCGACGAGCAGCGGCGACGGGCCGAGGACGTCCGCCACCGAGACCGAGAGGCCCGGCAGCCGGGTCAGCGCCTGCGACAGCGCCGCCGGGATGTCGGCCTTCGCGTGGAAGGCCCGCGTCAGCAGCAGCGGCAGGGCCACCACGTCGCGGACGCCGTCGGCGTGCAGCGCCGACAGCACCTGCTCGACCCGGGGGGCGTTGAAGTCCAGGAAGGCCGTCTCCACCCGCAGTCCGGGCCGCAGCGCCCGCACCCGCCGGGTGAGGGCGTGCACGGTCGCGGCGTGCCGCGGATCGCGGCTGCCGTGGGCGATGACCAGCAGTACGGGCGACATGCGGATCAGCTCTTCACCAGCAGGCCGCGGCTGCGCAGTACGTAGCGTTCGAGGGGGCTGAAGATCAGGAGGTCGATGGCGATGCCGACGACGAGGATCAGGAGGATGGCGAGGAAGACGCCCGGCAGGTCGATGTTGTTGCGGCCGTTCTCCAGGAGTTGGCCGAGGCCCAGGCCGAGGTCGGGGGAGGAGGCGATGATCTCGGCGGCCATGAGGGAGCGCCAGGAGAAGGCCCAGCCCTGCTTGAGGCCGGCGACGTAGCCGGGCAGCGCGGCCGGCATGACCACGTGCCAGGCGCCGCGCAGGCCCGTGGCGCCGAGGGTGCGGCCGGCCCGCAGGAACAGCGGGGGGACCTGGTCGATGCCGGAGACGAGGCCGTTGGCGATGGAGGGGACGGCGCCGAGCAGGATGACCGTGAACATCATGGCGTCGTTGAGGCCGAACCAGAGGACGGCCGGGGGCACCCAGGCGACCGAGGGCAGGGACTGCAGGCCCTGGAGGATCGGGCCGATCGCGGCGCGGACGAACTTCACCCGGGCGACGAGCAGGCCGAGCGGGGTGCCGATGGCCAGGGCCAGCAGGAAGCCGAGCAGGCCACGGGAGACGGAGGTCCAGATGACCTCCAGCAGCGTCCCCTTCAGCCACATGTCGGACAGGCTGTCCCACACCGCGGAAAGAGCCGGGAGCTTGGTCTCGTCGGTGACCTCCAGGGACACGAGGACCTGCCAGAGGGCCAGGACCAGGCCGACCGCCAGGAGGGGCGGCAGGACCTTCTTGACGAGGACCTCACGGACCGGCGTGCGGTGCGTCTGCACCGCGTCCAGGGCGTCGAGCCCGGCCTCCAGTCCCGCGAGGTCGTCCGTCGTCGCCTTCGTTTCAGTGCTGGCCATGGCGGCGGATCTCCCCACGCAGGTGTTCAGTGATCTCTAGGGACAGCTCGGCGACGTCCGCGTCCTCGATGCGGCGCGGCTGGGCGATGTCCACGGTCCATTGCCTGGCGACCCGTCCGGGGCGGGAGGAGAGCAGGACGACGCGCTGGGCGAGGCGGACGGCTTCGCGCACGTTGTGGGTGACGAAGAGGACGGAGAGGCCCCCCGCGGCGGAGCCGCTCGTGTTCGCGGCCTCCCAGATGCGGGTGAGTTCGCCGTGCAGGACGTCGCGGGTGATGGCGTCGAGGGCCGCGAACGGCTCGTCCATCAGCAGTAGCCGGCTGTCCTGGGCGAGGGCCCGGGCCAGGGCTACGCGCTGGCGCATGCCTCCCGACAGTTCGTGGACGCGCTTGCCGTAGGCGCCGCCGAGGCGGACCAGTTCCAGGAGGCGTTCGGCCTCGGGCTTGCGGTCGGTTTTGGCGACTCCGCGCAGGCGCAGGGCGAGTTCGATGTTCTTGCCGGCGGTCAGCCAGGGGAAGAGGGCGTGTTCCTGGAACATCAGGGCCGGGCGGCCGCCGGGGGTGTCGATGGATCCGGCGGTCGGCTTGTCGAGGCCGGCGACCAGGTTGAGCAGGGTGGACTTTCCGCAGCCGGAGGCCCCCAGGAGGGTGACGAACTCTCCGGGAGCGACATCGAGGCTGATGTCGTCCAGGACGAGCTGTGAGCCGGCCGGGCCGGAGAAGGACTTCGAGACGTGCTCGATGCGGGCGGCGTGCGTGTGCTCCGCCACCGTGCCTTCGGCAGCCTTGGCAAGCGTCGTGGCCATGGTCGTCACCTCCTGGGATTGCTGGACTGCTGCATTGCGGGACTGTGCGTCACTCGGCGCCGAGGCCGGCGTCGGAGACCTCGGGCTTGCCCGCGGCCCTCAGGACCTTGTTCAGAAGCGTCAGGTCGTAGATGCCGGCCAGGTCGTGCTGCTCGATGAGGTCGGCCTTGACCGCCCACTCCGACTGGGTCTTCAGCGTCGAGGCCAGCGGATCGTCGGTGATCCGGATGCCCGGCCACGCCGGATCGATGACCTTCGCTTCGAGCGGCTTGCCGCTGTCCGCCGCCAGCTTGGCGTTGGCGGAGGCCTTCGCCTCCTCCGGGTTGGCGTTGATCCAGTCGTTCGTCTTCACCGTGCCGCGCAGCACGGCCTCGACGACGTCCGGGTGGGCCTTCAGGAACTTCTGCGACACGATGACGTTCGTGATCACGAACTTCTTCTCGGGCCACAGGTCGGCCTCGTCGAGGAGGACGGCCCCGCCGTCGGTGACGAGCTTGGAGGCCGTGGGCTCCGGCACCCAGGCGCCGTCGATGGAGCCCTGCCTGAAGGCGTCCGGGGTGACCTTGGTGTCCGTGCGGACGACGGAGACGTCACCCTTGCCGGACTCCGGGTCGACCGTCCAGCCCTTCTCCGAGATCCAGTTGAGGAACGCGACGTCCTGCGTGTTCCCCTTCTGCGGGGTGGCGATCTTCTTGCCCTTGAGGTCGTCCAGGGTCTTGATCCTGTCCGGGTCCACGACCAGCTTCACACCGCCCGACGCGGAGCCGGAGACGATCCGCAGGCTGGAGCCCTTGGACTTCACATAGGCGTTGACCGACGGCGAGGGGCCGATGAAACCGATGTCGAGGGAGCCGCCGTTGAGGGCTTCGATCTCGGACGGACCGGCGTTGAAGGTCTGCGGCTTGATCCTCGTGCCGCCCAGCTCCTTCGCGATCAGGCCCTCCTGGAGGCCGACGAGCGCGGTGGCGTGCGTCAGGTTCGGGAAGTACCCGATACGCACCTCGGAGGCCGACAGCTTCTCGCCGTGCGCGGCAGCGGCGTCCGCCGTGCCGTCGCCCTTGTCCTCGGCCTGGGAGCCGTAGCCGCAGGAGGCCAGCGCACCGATCAGCAGCGGCAGGGCAGCGGCGGCGGCGAGGCCGCGGCGCAGGGTCTTACGGGTGGAACCGGTGGCAGGCACGGGGAGGGCTTCCTCTCGCCGCGCCGTCGTTCTACGGCGCGGATTCTCTTCTGTGGAGCGGGGGCGGGTACGGCTCGTGGAGGGCGGTCATCGCGCACATCGCGCCACGCCTCCCTGGCCGCTGCCGAGGGCGCCGCTGCCCACGCGGCCGCCCTCCTTCGCGAAGGTCGAGTAGAGATCGGCGAACATGGTCTAGAAGTCCCACCCGTCCTCGTCCTGCTGTACCGCGTCCTCGGCGGGCTCGGCCTGGGAGGCGAAGGACTCGCCCGCCATGCCCGCCGCCAGGGTGGTCCCGTCCGCCGGGTCGATCAGCAGGAAGGATCCGGTGCGGCGGGAGTCGGCGTACGCGTCGAGCGCGAGGGGCTCGGCGGTCCGGACGACCACGAGGCCGATGTCGTTCGCCACCAGCTGCCCGGGCTCCGGGTGCTGGGACAGGTCGTCCAGGGTCAGCCGCGAGGGGATCTCCTTGACGATCGCCTTGACCGTGCGGGTCGTGTGCTTGATCAGCACCCGGGCGCCCACGGCGAGGGGCTGGTCCGCCACGTGGCACACCGTCGCGACGACGTCCTGCGTGGTCGCGGGGGCCGTCGCGGACGGCGCGATCAGGTCGCCGCGCGAGATGTCGATGTCGTCCTTCAGCCGCACCGTCACCGACTGCGGAGCCCAGGCGATGTCCACCGGCTCGCCCAGCGCGTCGATGCCCTCGATGACCGAGGTACGGCCCGACGGCAGGACCGTGACGGCCTCGCCGACGCGCAGCACGCCGGAGGCGATCTGGCCCGCGTAGCCGCGGTAGTCGGGGTGCTCCGCGGACTGCGGGCGGATCACGTACTGCACCGGGAAACGCGCCGGGCAGGCGGTGAGGTCGTGGCTGACCGGGACCGTCTCCAGGTGCTCCAGCACCGTCGGACCGCCGTACCAGTCCATGTTCGCGGACGGCTCCACCACGTTGTCACCGGCCAGGGCCGAGATCGGGATGGCGGTGATCTCCGGGACGCCCAGGTCCGAGGCGTAGGCGGTGAACTCCTCGGCGATCGCCGCGAAGACCGACTCCTGGTAGCCGACGAGGTCCATCTTGTTCACGGCGAGGACCACGTGCGGGACGCGCAGCAGGGCCGCGACGGCCGCGTGCCGGCGGGTCTGCTCGATCACGCCGTTGCGGGCGTCGACCAGGACCACCGCCAGGTCGGCGGTGGAGGCGCCGGTCACCATGTTCCGGGTGTACTGCACGTGCCCGGGCGTGTCGGCGAGGATGAACCGGCGGCGCGCGGTGGCGAAGTAGCGGTACGCGACGTCGATGGTGATGCCCTGCTCCCGCTCGGCCCGCAGGCCGTCGGTGAGCAGCGCGAGGTCGGGGGCCTCCTGGCCGCGCTGGGCGGAGACGGCCTCGACGGCCTCCATCTGGTCGGTCAGGACCGACTTGGAGTCGTGCAGCAGCCGGCCCACCAGGGTGGACTTGCCGTCGTCGACGGAACCGGCGGTCGCGAAGCGCAGCAGGGTGGTCGCCGACAGATCGGCGAACTGCTCGGTGGTGCTGGTCATGTCTAGAAGTACCCTTCGCGCTTGCGGTCTTCCATCGCGGCCTCGGACATCTTGTCGTCGGCGCGGGTCGCGCCCCGCTCGGTGAGGCGGGAGACGGCGATCTCGGCGATCACGGCGTCGAGCGTGGTGGCGTCGGAGTCGACGGCGCCGGTGCAGGACATGTCGCCGACGGTGCGGTAGCGGATGAGCCGCGTCTCGGGCGTCTCGCCCTCCTTGGGGCCGCCCCACTCGCCGGCCGTCAGCCACATGCCGCCCCGCTTGAAGACCTCGCGCTCGTGGGCGAAGTAGATCTCCGGCAGCTCGATGCCCTCACGGGCGATGTACTGCCACACGTCCAGCTCGGTCCAGTTGGAGAGCGGGAAGACCCGCACGTGCTCGCCCGGCGCGTGGCGGCCGTTGTAGAGCTGCCACAGCTCGGGCCGCTGGCGGCGCGGGTCCCACTGGGAGAACTCGTCGCGCAGGGAGAACACCCGCTCCTTGGCGCGGGCCTTCTCCTCGTCGCGGCGCCCTCCGCCGAAGACGGCGTCGAACTTGCGGTTCTGGATCGCCTCCGTCAGCGGGACGGTCTGCAGCGGGTTGCGGGTGCCGTCCGGGCGCTCGCGCAGCTTGCCCGCGTCGATGTAGTCCTGGACGGACGCCACGTGCAGGCGCAGTCCGTGCTTGGTGACGGTGCGGTCGCGGTATTCCAGCACCTCGGGGAAGTTGTGGCCCGTGTCGACGTGCAGCAGCGCGAACGGCACCGGCGCCGGCGCGAACGCCTTCAGCGCCAGGTGCAGCATGACGATGGAGTCCTTGCCGCCGGAGAAGAGGATCACCGGCTTCTCGAACTCGCCCGCCACCTCACGGAAGATGTGCACGGCCTCGGACTCAAGGGCGTCCAGGTGCGACAGCGCGTAGGGCGCGTCCGTCTCCTCGTGGACGTGTGCGACGGTCGTCGTCATGCCAGACCCCTCTCGGTGAGCAGCGCGTGCAGGGCCGAGGCCGACTCCTGCACGGTCTGCGTGTGCGACTCGATACGGAGGTCCGGGGACTCCGGCGCCTCGTACGGGTCGTCGACCCCGGTCAGACCGGAGATCTCGCCCGCGGCCTGCTTGGCGTACAGGCCCTTCACGTCACGCTCGGAGCACACCTCGACCGGGGTGGCCACGTGCACTTCGAGGTACTGCGTCGCGGCGGCGGCGTGCCGCTTGCGGACGGCCTCGCGACTGTCCGAGAACGGCGCGATCACCGGCACCAGCGCCTTGACGCCGTTGCTCGCGAGGAGTTCGGCGACGAAGCCGATCCGCTGCACGTTGGTGTGCCGGTCCTCGCGGGTGAAGCCGAGTCCGGCCGAGAGGAACTCGCGGATCTCGTCCCCGTCGAGCACCTCCACGCGGTGGCCCTCGGCGCGCAGCCGCTCGGCCAGCGCGTAGGCGATGGTGGTCTTGCCCGCGCTCGGCAGCCCGGTCAGCCACACGGTGGCGCCCTGGTCGCTCACGCTCATCTGCTGTGTCTCCGTAAGTTCTTCGCTGGTCGTCATCAGCCGTGCAGTCCGCACTCGGTCTTGCCCCGCCCGGCCCAGCGGCCGGACCGCGCGTCCTCGCCCTCCGCCACGCGGCGGGTGCAGGGGGCGCAGCCGACGGAGGCGTAGCCGTCCATCAGCAGCGGGTTGGTGAGTACACCGTGCTCGGCGACGTACGCGTCCACGTCGTCCTGGGTCCAGCGGGCGATCGGCGAGACCTTGACCTTCCGCCGCTTCTCGTCCCAGCCGACCACCGGGGTGTTCGCCCGGGTCGGGGACTCGTCGCGGCGCAGTCCCGTCGCCCACGCGTCGTACGCGGTCAGGCCCTCTTCCAGCGGCTTGACCTTGCGCAGCGCGCAGCACAGGTCGGGGTCCCGGTCGTGCAGCTTCGGCCCGTACTCGGCGTCCTGCTCGGCCACGCTCTGCCGCGGGGTCAGCGTGATGACGTTGACGTCCATCACCGCGTCGACCGCGTCCCGGGTGCCGATGGTCTCCTCGAAGTGGTAGCCCGTGTCGAGGAAGACCACGTCCACACCGGGGAGGACCCGCGAGGCCAGGTGGGCGACGACCGCGTCCTCCATGGAGGAGGTCACGGCGAACTTCCCGCCGAACGTGTCGGCCGCCCAGCGCAGGATGTCGAGCGCGGAGGCGTCCTCCAGGTCGCGGCCGGCCTGCTCGGCCAGCTCCTTGAGGGTGGCGGCCTTCAGGTCGGCGTTCTTGAGACTGGCGTCTTGCGTGGTGGTCATATCTCGTCCCCTCCCGCTGAGTTCGTCCCGACGCCCCGGGACAGCAGCCCGAGGTACTTCAGCTGGAAGGCCCGGTTGCAGGCCCTGCATTCCCACGCGCCGTGGCCCGTCTCGTGGGGGAACAGGTCCTCGTCGCCGCAGTACGGGCAGTAGAACGGTGCGGCTCGCTCGCTCACGAGAGGCTCTTCTCGTCCGCGCGGGCGACCCAGGCGGCGAAGCGCTCGCCGTCCTCGCGCTGCTCCTCGTAGCTCTTGACGACCCGCTCGACGTAGTCGGGCAGACCGGCCGAGGTGACCTTGAGGCCGCGGACCTTGCGGCCGAAGCCGGCCTCCAGGCCGAGGGCGCCGCCCAGGTGGACCTGGTAGCCCTCCACCTGGTTGCCGTCGTCGTCCAGGACCAGCTGTCCCTTGAGACCGATGTCCGCCACCTGGATACGGGCGCAGGCGTTCGGGCAGCCGTTGATGTTGATGGTGATCGGCTCGGCGAAGTCCGGCAGGCGGCGCTCCAGCTCGTCGATGAGCGAGGCGCCGCGCGCCTTGGTCTCGACGATGGCCAGCTTGCAGAACTCGATGCCGGTGCAGGCCATCGTGCCGCGGCGGAACGGGGACGGCTTGACCCGCAGGTCCAGGGCCTCCAGCGCCTCGACGACCGAGTCGACCCGGTCGGCCTCGATGTCGAGCACGATCATCTTCTGCTCGGCGGTGGTGCGCAGGCGGCCGGAGCCGTGCTGCTCGGCAATGTCCGCGATCTTGGTCAGGGTGGCGCCGTCCACGCGGCCCACGCGGGGCGCGAAGCCGACGTAGAACCTGCCGTCCTGCTGCTGGTGGACGCCGACGTGGTCGCGCCACTGGCCGGAGGGCTGCTCGGGCGCGGGGCCGTCGGTCAGCTTCCGCTTCAGGTACTCGTCCTCCAGGACCTGGCGGAACTTGGCCGGGCCCCAGTCGGCGACGAGGAACTTCAGGCGGGCGCGGGTGCGCAGCCGGCGGTAGCCGTAGTCGCGGAAGATCGAGATGACGCCCTCGTAGACGTCCGGGACCTCGTCGAGCGAGACCCAGGTGCCCAGGCGCACACCGAGCTTGGGGTTGGTGGACAGGCCGCCGCCGACCCAGACGTCGAAGCCGGGACCGTGCTCGGGGTGGTTCACCCCGACGAACGCGATGTCGTTGATCTCGTGCGCCACGTCGAGGAGCGGCGAGCCGGAGATCGCGGACTTGAACTTGCGGGGCAGGTTGGAGAAGTCCTTGTTGCCCACGATGCGGCGGTAGATCTCGTCGATGGCGGGGGTGCCGTCGATGATCTCGTCCTGTGCGATGCCGGCGACGGGCGAGCCGAGGATGACCCGGGGCGTGTCACCGCAGGCCTCGGTGGTGGACAGGCCGACGGCCTCCAGACGGCGCCAGATCTCCGGGACGTCCTCGATCCGGATCCAGTGGTACTGCACGTTCTGGCGGTCGGTGAGATCGGCGGTGCCGCGGGCGAACTCCTCGGAGATCTCGCCGATGACGCGCAGCTGCTCGGTGGTCAGCCGGCCGCCGTCGATGCGCACGCGCAGCATGAAGTACTTGTCGTCCAGCTCCTCCGGCTCCAGGATCGCGGTCTTGCCGCCGTCGATCCCGGGCTTGCGCTGGGTGTAGAGGCCCCACCAGCGCATGCGGCCGCGCAGGTCGTTGGGGTCGATGGAGTCGAAGCCCCGGTGGGCGTAGATCGTCTCAATGCGTGTCCGCACATTGAGACCGTCGTCGTCCTTCTTGAACTGCTCGTTGCCGTTGAGGGGCGTGTGGTGTCCGACGGCCCACTGGCCCTCGCCGCGGTGACGGCCGGTCTTGCGGCGCGCGGCGGCTGCGGGTGCTGCTGCGGGCGTTTCGGGGGTGGCGGCCATGGCGGTACGTCCTTCTTGGGCGGCTCAGGGCAGGGGCGGGTGAAGCGGGTGGGGTTGGCGTGACCCCTGGACGCTGAGCGGGTGCGGCTGACTGCCCGCGCCTTGGCCGGGGTGACCGGCGGACAGGGCGGTGTTCGGCCTTCAGGGGACTGCGATGATCGACACTTCCACGGCGGCGATGCCGGGATTGCGGCGATGTGCGGCGGTTGCTGGTTCCGTCAGCACGCCGGACAGATGGCGCTGGACATGCGGCCGAGGTCGACGTGCCGCCGACTCACCAAGGCAATTCCAGCTCCATTCATGGCGGAAGCGTGTCATGGGCCGATTGGAGGAGTCCACTACTGTCCACGATTCGGACCAACTAGTCCCACATTCCGAGACGACGTGACGGGGGTCACGTATGCAAGCGCCGGGTGGGGCGGCTGGGTCGAGACCGGGCGCCCTACGGCGTCGCCGTGGGTACGGGGCGGAAGGGCGTCAGAATCTCCACCCCGTGAGCCTCCGGGCCGTCCCGCCGGATCTCCTCCAGCAGACCCTGCAGCGTCGCCGGGTCCGTCGGATGAGGCGATGCCGAGGGGGTCGCGCCCTCCGGAGTCGCTTGGACGCGATCGCCAGGGTACGGGGCCACCCCGGCCGCCATCTCCAGAGGGAGGCGCGGCCGGGGCACCTGGACGGTCGCCTTCCAGGTGCCGCGGTGGCGGTCGACCTCGGCGAAGGCGACGGGCCAGCCGGAGCGCTCGTTGGCCCGGCGGACGAAGGCGACGACGGTCCAGCGGGGGTCCAGCCCGCTCACCGTCCCCTCGAAGTAGACCGCGACCCCTGCCGGGGTCGCGGAGGGATCCGCGTACTGCCGGGCAATCAGGGTGGTGACGCGGGTCCCGGCGGTGGCGTCGGCGACCGTGGGCGGGGCCGTCGGCGTAGGCGGCGTAGGAGCTGGTGGCCTGGAGATGATCGCCACGACGACCGCAGCCCCCGCAGCCACGAGGGCCGCGATCAGGCTTTGCCAGCGGTGTGATCCGGCCAGCCAGTGGACCGGGCGTCCGGTGTGCGGGATGCCGGGCTCGTCGGCCGGATCCGGGGGGCCTTCGGCGCTCATCGTCCTCGCCTGGGTTCGACGTACCTCCAGAATGCGCGGGCGGCCCCCTGCCGTCCCGTTGCCACGCCGATCCAGCCCGTGTTCCGCGCCGGTGGCCGCGCCTCAAGCGCCGGCGGGGCTGGGTTCGGTGTCCCTGGCCGGGGGCGTGACCCGTCGGGCTGGACGGTGGCTTCGGGTGGGGTGGTGCCCTTGTTCCCCGGGTGCGGGCCGGTGGCCGCGCCTCAAGCGCCGGCGGGGCTGGGGTGGTGTCCCCTGGCGGGGGCGTGACCCGTCGGGCTGGACGGTGGCTTCGGGTGGGGTGGTGCCCCTCCGGGGGCTCTCCTCGGCTCGGCGCGTGCGGGCACGTCTCGGTCGTACCCGGTGGT